>NZ_CP096020.1:0-300000 GCF_023115355.1 Halocatena salina | reverse complement strand
GTTACGCAACCGGATCATGCAACTCTCTCTGGACGGCTGGCAGCCCACTGGGGTAACGACGAGTTCGACCAGCCTGCTCCCCATTCGGCGGTCTGTCTTGCAGCCGAACACCACGATCACGGCTGGCGGAGCTACGATCTGCGCCCTCACATCGACGACGACGGGACACCGAGGAATTTCACCAACGTCCCTGGTGAGGAGTGGGTGGAATTCTATACTTACGGTATCGAGGCGGTTGCTGAAGTTGACGCTTATGCAGGGTTATTAACCTCAATGCACGCGACAGGCTTACGTCGAGGCGGCTATGGGGCCCGCCCATCGATCCCCGATCTCTCGGATGGCCCACCGTATGAGTCGTTCGTCGCCGACCAAGAGCAGTTCCAGCGCGATCTCCTTGCGGATCTGCAGGACGGTCGCTACAGCTCATACACGGATCCAGACGAACAGGAGTTTCTTTCGAGACTGCACGAGACTGGTGATGCTGAGGAGGCGAACTCGACCCCTGAGGAAAGCCGACTCTGGACGAATTATCTCCTGCTTCAAACGTTCGACGTGCTCTCATTGTACTTCTGTGGAGCGTCGGAACTCGGCCGTACAGAGGTTGGACCAGTACCTACACCTACTGCTGACGGACGCCTCTCGTTGACAGTCGAACCGATCGGCCCATCGACGGTGGAGGTAGAACCATCGCCGTTTGATACTGCTCCGCTCACACTGTCAGTAACAACACGGACCGTCCCGAAGATGGACGCAGATGAAAAAGAAACGGAGATCGTTGCGGCGTACTACGGCGCGGAGCAACGACAGACCGAGTTTACGCTGTACTAAGTGATCTGAGGGTCCCAAAACGGGAGTAGACATCGGTCGGGATGCCGAAGCAGCCGAGCAGTTTTTCCGTCAGTAGGGAGTGTGTATTCAGCGGTGGTGAGTGTTTCAAAACATGATTTCTACACCATCTCAATCGACGTACCCTGCACAATATTGTTGACACGAATCAGATTCGTTGTGATGATCGTTGGGCTCTATGAGACCTAGATACCGTGTGTATTCTACCAAACGCCAATACGTGAACGGAAACACCCAAGCAACATTCAGTTGTTCCACATTCTGGGAACCGTCCATCACTCTTTATTAGTCGTCCTCCGAGAGCGCGTATGAACTGGCGAGATCCCTCAATCAGTCGACCGAACTCAGTAACCGGCCGTAATCAGAGGTGGCAGTGATCGATGAGTGAGAAGCTCACGTCTCGGTACGCGGAGCTACTCACATCACACAGCAGACTGATAATCGCTCTGTTGCTCGTTGTTACTACTGTCGTTGGTGTGGGTTCTGTCGTTGGCACGACTGAGGAGGGACAGATCGGACAGGCCGGTATCGATTCCCCAGAGCAGACGGCACTCGATCGGATCGATTCGACGTACGGTGCCGACGATGCTGTCGTTGCACAAGTCGTCGTCAGAGACGAAGGGAGTGACATCCTCACGCGTGAATCATTGCTACGAAGTCTCCGCCTGCAACAGGAACTCCGTGAAAACGAGTCCATTAACGCGACGCTTCGTAACGAAACGGGGATGATCGGCATCGAAAACGTGGTTGCAAACGTCGCGTACGCTCACGAACAGGCCGACCAAGCACCCACATCGGACCCCGAAAACGATTCTACGACAGCGGCTTCAAGGCCAGGTCAGCAGTCATCACCGACCCTCGATCAGCAGATCGCAGCCCTCGAATCCAGCTCCGACGAGCAAGTTGAGACGTATCTTAGTCGCATCCTCGACTCGAATGGGACCGTTTCAGGCAGCAATCCAACCGAGTTCCTGTCAACGGGGTATAAATCGGGGACGACCACTGCGGAAGCCAGAACAACGCTCGTTTTTCAGCAGAATCCGAGTGAGGTGGACGCCACTACCCAGACGGTGAACGACGCTCAGGTTGCTATCGATTCGCTGGTCGATAAGCAGTTTACCGACGCGTTCGTGTTCGGACAGGGTATCATCGATGCGGAATCCTCACAGGCTATCGGTGATACGTTCATCATCATCACACCTGTTGCAATCGTCCTCCTCCTCGTCGTTCTGACCATCGCCTACCGTGATCTCATGGACGTGCTCGTGAGCGTCTTTGGAATTGGCGTCGTGATGGTCTGGTACACTGGCATACAGGGGTGGCTCGGAATACCGTCGAATTCGACGCTCATCGCCGTGCCGTTCTTACTCATCGGTCTCAGTATTGACTATTCGTTACACGTCGTCATGCGCTATCGGGAGGCACGAGAAGGCGTGCTCGACGGCAATGATGAGTCTATCGATCGGCGAGATCCCACGTCTGCAATGAATATCGGGATTGCTGGCGTCGTTCTTGCGTTGGTGACTGCCGCGTTCTCGACGGCCGTCGGCTTTTTCTCGAACTACATCAGTCCACTGGGATCGATTCAGGATTTCGCTATCCTGAGTGGTGTCGGCATCGTCGCCATATTCCTCGTCTTTGGGGCACTCATACCAGCCATCAAGCTCGAACTCGAACAGTTGTTCGAGCGCTGTAACCGTGACCGGCATACTCCCGCTGTCGGCATTGGCTCGGGACGATTAAACCGTATTCTTTCGGGCGTCTCGACGCTCGTCCAGCGTGTACCCATCGTCGTCCTCGTGGTTTCGGTGGTGCTTGCCTCCGCAGGTGTCTATGGTGCAACAGGCATCGATACGGAGTTCAACCAAGCCGATTTCATCCCACAGGATGCGCCGGAATGGATGAATTCCCTCCCGGGACCGTTCGCACCCGGTGATTACGAGGTGAGTGAAAACCTCGATTATCTGAGCGACAACTTCCGCCAACGCGGACAGAACGCGGAGGGGCAGATACTGATACGCGGCGACGTGACTGCACCGACGTTGCTCACCGCCACAGATGACGTAACCCACAACACGGACCGCAGTGGGACGATCGTCGTTGGTAGTGATGGACGCGCCGCGATCGAGAGTCCAGCGTCCGTCATTCGCAGTGTCGCTGCCGAAAATCAGACGGTCGCCACCGCGATCGAAACACGTGACACGAACGGTGATGGTCTCCCGAATCGGGATGTCGAGGCGGTTTATGATCTCGTGTTCGAAACCGCTCCCGACCAAGCCTCTTCGGTGCTCTACAGGGCGGACAATGGTTCGTACGAATCCGCTCGCCTGATCGTCGGCGTGCAGGGCAACGCTTCGGCGCAGTCGGTCGCAGGCGATGTTCGGGACGTCGCAGCGTCGATCGAAGAAACCACACCGGTAACAGCGGTCGCAACGGGCGGCCCGGTCATCACCGCAGTCGTTCAGAGTGGGCTGTTCGAAACCCTCATCGAAGGGTTCGCTATCACGCTTGGTGTCATCCTTGCTCTTCTCGTCGGGCTGTACTGGTGGCGGTACCGTGCGCCAGGGCTGGGTGTCCTAACGCTCGTCCCCGTGGTCATCGCTCTCGCATGGTTACTCGGAACGATGGCCGTACTCGACGTTCCGTTCAACAGCGAAACTGTCGTTATCACGAGTCTGGCGATCGGGCTTGGTGTGGATTACAGCATCCACGTCAGCGAACGATTCGTCGACGAACGCGCTCGACACGACTCACTCGCAGACACACTGACGACGGCACTCACAGGAACCGGCGGAGCATTGCTCGGCAGTGCAGTAACGACAGCTGCTGGCTTCGGCGTGCTAGCACTAGCGCTGTCACCACCGCTACAGCGGTTCGGTATCGTGACTGGACTCAGTATCGTTTATGCGTTCATCGCGTGTATGACCGTGCTTCCGTGCTTGCTCATACTGCGTAAACGCTTGCTCGCTCGGCTCGCCTAGGCACATGCCCGTCCATGGAGCTCGATGAATGGATTTCCGTTCGGATTCCATGATACGGTGGGTGTTCCTCGATGACGAACAGTAAAGTGGGTCGATTTAGTTCATCGTCGTATGGACATCGCATTCGATGGTGGGAAAACACCCGGTCCCACTTTCGCTCCTCAGCTCTCATCGGAGGACGTGAATATGGATTTGACCATGTGTGGACTCCACGTTACCCGAGCCGAAGAGCTCGTTCGCCTCTACGATACGTATGGGAACTGGAACGATGTCAAGCAGGTTTGGTTCGAAAATCGTCTTTCAAACCGTAGCACACGAGGGAGTGCGCAGAAGATATACCGAATTCTGACGTCGCGACTCAAGAACGCTCCACCGAGTCTTCCTAATCCCGGGTCGCTCCCGACAGTGTTTGATTCCTGTACGACTGCGCGTGACAAGGCACAGATACTCTATCTGTATTTGGCTGCCGATGATGCGCTCGTTCGTTATGTCATCCACGAATACGTCTCTCGATTTTCAGCGAGCAAACCGAACGCGCTCGATTTCTCGAACGAAGCCCTCACATCGATTCTCGATCAGTTAGAGTATGCTGACGGTACCTCGTTCGATTACGCTGATTCGACGATCGAACGCTGGTGTGAGGGATTCAGATCGGTTATGCGTGAAATCGGGGTTCTCGAAGACCAGCAGGCCATCGTTGGAGAAGTACCGTCAGTGGGAGATAGTCCGCTTCTCGTCGCGATGGGATACTCCTACGAAGAAGGCGGCGAACACTGGTTCACTTCTCCCAACGGCCTGCTCTACTTGTTCCAACCGAACGAGCGCTGGGCGGAGCTGTACGATAGAGCAGCCGACACGAACGCGTGGGAATGGGTCGAACTACACGCACGTCATCAACTGCGGCCGTGTGAGAGGACGTATTCGTGGATCATTGGGGGTGCTAAGTCGTGATCGATACGAACTGGTTTGATGACTTACCAGAAGATTTCGAGGAGTCCGTGCGTATCGACCGGGAGCGACGCTCACAAGGCGGAAACCAACACCGAAAGGAAGCAATCGAGTCATACCACGTGACGGCTGATTCTCAGCGTTTCCTCGATGACTTCGTTGATCGATTACTTGACGAAGCGGAGGATATGCGGACGGGATCCAACTACTGGCTCTACGGATACTACGGAAGTGGAAAAAGCCACTTACTGACCGTTCTCGACGGATTGATGGATTCGGCGTGGCTCCAGTCTCGGCACCCTGAGGTTTGGAACGATCTCGTCTCCGATGAGTCGGTGGACAGCGAGCTTGGCGATCTCCATGAACGATGGGAACGAGTGCATGCTGCCTACCACGTCATTCCCGTCTCGGTGAACCTCCTGAAATATCAGGGACAGAAACAACGTAGCTTTAGTGAAATCGTTCTCCGACACGCCCATGGGAACCCGGTTCTGACGGGGGTAGACGACGACATCGCCACCGGATTGTCCTCCCAGCTTGACGTCGCGTACTTCGAAGATTGGTACCGAACGACCGAGGCATGGTCCGAACGACAACGACGAGCTGCATCAGTGGTCGAAGAAGTGACACCGAATGCACCGAAACATGACTGGGAGACAAACAGCTTGTGGACCGATATCCAGCAGTACGGCGCTTTGTCAGATGTCGTGCTTCCAGAGTTGTTCGAAGAAGTGACGGGGACACGGGACGGATATACGGATCTCAAGCCATCGGACATCGATCCTGAGGCAGTCATCAGTAGACTCGAATCACTCCGGCAAGCCCGTGAAGAGGCTCTGGACCAGCCAGTTAAACTTGTACTCTTGCTTGACGAAGTGAGTCTCTTCATCGGAACTAACTTCGAGCGGCTCACCGAACTCCAGACCCTCGCAGAGAACGTCGACGATATCGGAGGGGGTGCCATTCAGCTGATCGCAACTGCACAGGCGAAAATCGAGGACGTACAACCGAAATTCGCAGCGCATGGCGCTGACTTCAGTATCGTCAAAGACCGGTTCCCTCACCGGTATCCGCTCCCGAGCAAGCACGTCGGTGACATCGCCAAACGACGGCTCTTCCAGAAATCAGATTCTGGTGAACGTGCGGTCCGGCAGATTCTCGATGGCGCTGCCGTAAAACCGCCCGAATCGCTCGTCTACAACGAGATCAAGCAGAACACGAAGCCACGACTCGACGTTATCGACGACAAGAAACTCGTGGCGTTCTACCCATTCCTTCCGTATCACGCCCCACTGTTCCTCGAAATCCTATTTAACCTCCGTCGGGAGGCAAGTGACCCAGCGAAATCCATCTTCTCCGGAACGGCCCGAGCAATCCTCGCACTCATGCATGGATTGCTCGACGATTGGGTCGATGAGGGTAAGGAAGACCAGATCATTTCACTGGTCGATTTCTACGAACTGATCGAGCCTGAGCTTCGTGAGGTTCTTCCCCAAGATGTGCGTGTCGTCGATGGAGACGACGAGACGACGGACATCGCAGACGAAGTAGATGCTGCAGAGAGCGATATCCAGGCGTTCGATCTCGATGTTGCAAAGGCAGTGCTACTGCTCCAGCACGTCCACGAGATCGTCCCTCTGAACGAAGGTAACATCGCGGTCGCAGTAATGTCCGACCTCAACGGCCAGTCGTGGATCAGCACGACCAATCGCGTCGAGGAATCGTTAGATCGCCTTCAGAAGTTCATCCGTCCGACACGGGATGAGAGCGGCCCTCGTTATCGGTTTGCGACACAAGAAGAGCGCCTCATCTACGATGACACCGAAAAGAACGAAACTAATCCAGACTGGGACGACATCATCGAAACATTAGATGAACATCTCTGGGACCGGATCACTCAAGATTTGTCGCTTCCAAAGTCCGTTCCCTACGGTGACTACGGCGACGAGTACCCCATCACATATCACTTTGGACTCGATGGAACTGACTTTGCGAGCACTGTCGAAACTGAGGGCGGTTTAGACATCGATGTCGTCATACACGGTGTTCGCCCGGATGCATCCCCGGACCAGACTGATGAAAACACCCTCTATTGGGAGATCGATACGGAGGGGTTACAGGATCTACGCACGCGCCTGATCGAATGGTGGGCGCTACGCGACGCGATCGCGATACACGATACGCCACCAGCCGTCGAACGAGATCTCCAACAGCGCGCGAACGCCGTTCGTAGTAAGCTGACGAGTGCGATGATGAGTGGTTCACACTCCGTGAAAGACCGCACGGAGATCGGTGGGCTTTCCAAAGCAGTCGCAGTCGCAGTCGCAGTCGCATACCCCGACGACTTCCATCCGATGATGCTCCAAGTCAATGAGAGTCGACTGCAAGAGCTACGTGAACTCGACAGTGATCAGCCCCTACCTGGATGGGCTCGGACCATCCAGGTCCCCTCCTCGAACCAAGACGCGAATCAGGGGCAACAAACGATCCAACGAAACGTGCTGTCGCTCACCGGTCGACAGCTGAAAGATCAGGACGAAGGGCTCAACATGAACACCATCCTTGACTGCATCACTGAACGAAAGCCGTTCTACGCGGAGACACGACCCGCCCTGTGCGCGCTACTTTGGGGATTCTGTCGAACGGGTCGGCTGCTACCCATCGACGAAGGGGGAAACACGCTGGAAGACGACGCCGTGCTCGATCTCGACGACCTGTCGACGACGCGGTTGAAACTGCTCCCGCGAAAACCGCTGGGAAAGCTTCTGGAAGAGGGCGGATTCAAAGAGACGACCGAAACGATCACAGATGGACTCATCAATCTCCAAGAGACCAATCAGCGTATCGACTCGAAGCTAACCGGACTGTACGAAGACGTAACGTTAGTCATGGATACCGACGTTCGAACGGGCGAGGTCACGGACTTGCTTGAGGCGTTCGTCGATACTCTCGTCGAACGGATCGAAGCCACTGACGAACGACTCGCCATCGTGAAATCACAAGGGGATGGTATCGAAGACGTCATCGACCAAACGAACGAGATCCAAGAATGGATCGAGGACGTCACTGACGTCTGGAATCGGCGGATATCGACGCTCTATCGCCTCGATGCACTACTGACGTTCGGAGACAGCCAGTTCGACTGGATCGACGAGAAAGCCCGGAAAGCGATCGGTTCGCGCTCAACCGACGTTTCGTCCTTTGACGGCAGATGGTGGACGACCGACGGGTGGCACACGTTTTCTGGAAAGCTCGTCCCTGATCTGGCTTCCGAACTCGAACGGTGCTGGGAGACGTTCGTCAACGAACGGGACCTGCGAACTCTGATCGATCGAATCGAGCGACACCCATGGATCGTTCCGGCAACGGAGCTCCCGGCCGGTGTCCACAGTACGTTTGAAAGTGAGTATATCACGCCGCTGCGCCGCCTTCAGCAATGGTTCCAAACGATCGAAGACGCAGTCGTGATGTTCGCCACTGATGCAGATACAGAGGAACTTATCAAGATTACAGACGCCGTGGCACAGCGGAGACCACTATCCGACGCTGTCGATGAGCTAGACGAGCTGAGATCTCGGTTCGATCGACTGTCGTCGATCGTTGGCGATCGAACGCCCGACGATGTCGATCAAATCGGTGCTGTCCCTGCGGATCGTCAGAATCTGAACCGTCGTTTGGAGCGCCTCGTGGAGCAAAAAGAGCTCGAAATAAAAGAAGCTGATCAGGGGGTGGTTATTCGATGAGTCAAGGGAGTTCGTCGCCGTATCGTGAATTCAAAGAGAAGCTCCGTACGTTCGCTAACGGACAACACGGGATTCGCAACCCGTTCGTCATCGCTGCTGTCGATCCGACGGTCGAACACCAAACCGCTGATCGGCTCGAAACATGGGCTGATGGTCTCATCGAGTCACCGGAAACACCAGATGATATGACCGTTCAACCGATCTGGCTCGACGAGTTACTTCCCATGACCGACGTGTACAAACTCCTCGTCGATCTAGGAACACCGTTGACTGGTCTCGATGACGATGTATCCGCTGGTGAGCGGATCGAGGAAACGATGCAGGACCAACTAGCAGAAGAACTCGTTCAGTTGCTAATCGAAGACGAGGTCTGTAAGAAACGTTTAGAAACGCAGAGCCACGTCGTGTTACTGCTCAATCTCGGCAGTCTTTATCCGTTCACGCGCGCATCAGAGCTCCTCGACGAACTCGATCGACGGAACGTCAAATCAACCATCGGTATTCCGTTTCCCGGTGACGTCGTCGGTGGGAAATTGAGCTTCTTCGGTGGCAAATCGCGACACTACTATCCAGCGCATCAGATTGACGGCCAGATCCGGGAGGTGCATCTCCAACGATGACTATCGGGAATCTCTTTCACAGCGATCCCACGCGGCAACTCGAAGAAGTACAGAAGGTCAATGCGCGTGAGCGTGCCGAGACCGACGTCAGGGAGTTCTATGAGACGGACAGCGCCAAGCAAATACTCGAAAAACTCGGTGACGTCATTCAAACCCATCCAACTGAGGGTGTCCGGTTTCTCTACATCCACGCGACGTTCGGTTCGGGGAAGACCCACCTCCTGAAACTGGTCGGGCTCGTCACTGACGACGAATCTGACGTTGCCTTTCTCGGTGATCGGCTCGCCGAGCAATGGTCCGGGTTCGACGAGCTCCAACGTTGTATCACTGATTCTCACGTCGATCGCCTCAAACCAGTCTTCCTCAACTTGCTCGACCGAGACGCATCGAAAGAACCACCGTTGCCGTTTCTGATCTATGAGGCGATCGGTCGTGAATTCGGATACCCGACAGATCCGAACTGGCTGCTCGAATGGGCCTGGACGCTCGACATGGCGTATGACAGCGTCTGGGATGCACTCCAGAAGATCGAACACGACGGGAAGACGTTCGATGAAGTGCTTGACGAACGTGCCCCGCTTCGTAGTTGGCTCTACGACGCACTGCCAGCAATGGCAGAGACGTCGGGAACGGACCTCGACACCCGCTCGGGCGTGAAAGCGTCGATCGAGGCAGCAGAAAGCGAAGTCAAGCCGAAGGCGTTCTCTACCGACGAACTAGTCGCTCGCGTTGAGACAGCGACCAGAGCCCTGAACGGTGGAAGCAAACGAACCGAGTTACTCCTGGGTCTCGATGAGGTTGCGCTGTTCGTCGGTGATAGCCGGTATCGATACAGAGAGTTCGAGGAGACGATGGAGGCGCTTCAGCGCGGCCCCAACCCCGTCGTCGTTACCACCGGACAGTACTCGCTCCCGGACACCCGAGAGAATCTCATCGGCGAGCCGCCGAAAGATCATTGGACTGAACAGCAAGTTCTGCTCGAGGGTGCTGACACCGAGATCATCGTCCGGAAGCGATGGCTCCATAAGTCGCCATCGGCAGGCCAAGACCGCGTCGAGTCGCTGGTGGTATCGATGCCGGATCTCTCGCTCGATACGTACGCACCGGTGATGAGTGCGGCTCCCGATCCGGTCGAGGCCTATCCGTTCCGTGAGTACGATCTCTCGCTACTGCGTGCAGTGATGCAGGAACTCATCACGCAGGGGCGCACGACCGACCGAGACTACATTCAGGGCCGAGCATTGCTTGTTCTGGTTCGGTCGCTGTTTACCACGTTTGGGTGGGCTTCGAAAGACGAGGGATCACTCGTCACGTGGGACGTCCTATTCGATCTGCTGGTCGAGGAGACGACGTATCTGCCGCTATGGGTACAGGAGATGATCGACAACACGTTGATCCCGACCTTCGACGATGAAGACGCTTGGGAGGTACGCCTCTCGAAAGCGCTGTATCTACTGAATCAGACGCCTGCTGTCCCCTCGACTCCGGAGAACCTCGGCCGTCTGATGGTCGACGATGTCGCTGCGTCGGTCGAGGAGGTCGTCGAGCGAACCGAGTCGGGTCTGGACACCCTCGTCAAAAAGCAGAAGGTACTCACTGAGACGAACGATAAGGATGATGAGGTGTACACGCTCGTCTCTGAAGAGCAAGAGAGCATTCTCAGTCGGGCACAGGATGAGGCGGCGAAGATCTCTCCACACCAACTGTCGGCATGGATAGAGACACGGGTGCGCGAGAACGACGAGTTCCTCCGGAGCGACGGCAGCCGTCACGAGGTCGACGTCGGCAACGAACGACACGTTCCACTCCGATACGACTACTCGATCCTTGAGCCGGTCGACCGAGCGCCGTCACCGGAGTACGACGCACTTCGAGTTCGAATCCTCGCCAACGATTCCGCCACCGTCTCCGAGCAGATCCAGACGTGGCAGGAAGTGAACGACGGCCGTGATGGTGGCGAACACATCCTCATCACGATCGACGTGCCCGAGACGATGCTTGAGCGGATTCAGAACGTCATCGGGATGGGTCAGGTTCTAGAGGAAGAGACGGAGTCCCACAAGGAACTCGAACGTGAGCACCGAACCGACAAACGCCGTCTCGAATCGTCGGTGACTGAGGTCCTCGAAGATGCATCCGTGTATACGGTTCACGAACATCGGGGAGTGCGCTCCAGCGTGCTTGACGACGTCGTTACGGACCAAATCGACGCGGTGTTCGGCGCAACTCGGAGGACGCTTTCGCGCTCTCTCCGCGAAGTTGACGACGCGAAGGCGATAGCGAAATTCTTCCGGGGGAGTGGTGAGTGGCCGCTGTCGGATGCAGACGCCGCCATGCTCGGTATCGACGTCACCAGTGCAGAGCTCACTGATACCGGCTGGTGTCGCGAGTTCATCGAGGTGTACGAGTCACAGCTGTCGGTGGACGTCGAGACGCTGCTCCGACAAGCCCGGACTGCGAGCGGTGACTATCGCGGCACGCCCCAAGAATCGATCGCCGCTCTCCTTATCACGCTTGCGACGTCCAATAAACCGGTTGCGCTCAAACAGGATACGGAGTACGTAACCGACCCTGCTGCAATCGGCCGCCAGGTGCGGACCAAAGGCGGGTTGACGTCGCTTCAAGTTCGGTTCGGCGTCGAAATAATCGACCCGAAGACGGTAACTGCACTCGTCACGGCGGTGCTCGGTGACGAACCGGCAGGAGAGGGACCGGACGAGTGGCTGGCGGAACTCGGACAGTGGATCGATGAGAACAGCGTAACCGTCAAACGGACGTTGAAGGCAGCTACTAGGGAGTTCGACGTATCTCTCGACGCGTTCGAAACCACGATCGAGCCAGCGCTCAGTGGCGAGGAGCTATCGACGTCCGACTTGGGAGGCGAAAACGACCTCCAAGCGGTGCTCGAAGCGGCCGAAACGTTCGCTGATGCCCGCGAACTCTTCGGGGTAGATGACTCTGGGATGTCACTTTGGGGGCGCTTCACCGACAAGCTGGACACGATGACGGCGTGCTATCCGAACGCGTCGATTACTGCCAGTATGCGAGCGACAGCGGATAGTAACACCGTACCTACCGTTGCAACCGTCGAAGCTCGGATTCAAGATGCCGAGAGCCATCGCGTCGACGTAGTCTCAACACAGTACCGACGTGTCACGGGAGACACCATCACCGCGTCTGATCCTGTTAGTGTCTGTGAAGAGCTTACGGCGTGGGTGCAGTCGAACGAAAACGTCGTCCGAGGCATTCTCGATTCGGCCACGGTCAAGTTCGATGATATCGCCCTTGACGATCTCGAAAGGCTGTTCGAGACGGTTTGGAACGGTGAACATCTGGCGGAAAGTGACATCGTCAATACCCTCATCGTTCAGCAGGCCAAGATGTATGACCACGTTCGTGCGCTGCTCGACGGTGATGTGAGTCTCTGGTCGAAGCTACAGGAGGCAGACCAGCGACTCCGGGCGGAACACCCTGAGTCGCCGACGACGGAGGCTGTCATGACAGCAGTTTCCGCCTCACGTCCGCCGACGGAACGGCGAGTGCGTCAGCTCATTCAGGAGGCCAAAGCGCCGAAGCCAGCAGACGCCGACGACGAGACGTGGCGCAGACTACAGGCTGTTGCTGAAGAATTACGTCAGGAACTTCCGAACGCTGCCGTCACCGACGACGTCACCGCAGTCGTCGACGCTGGTGACAGGCCGAGCGAAGAGCGGGTGGCCGAGCTTCTCTCGGAGTCGAAAGCGGTCCTGGATCGAATCAGGGGGGTGAAAGAGCGGCTTGACGCTCTCGATGATAACAGTATCGTACTGCTCGAAGACTGAGTACCCCTGTGGCTCGGTAGTGTTCAAGGGACTCACCGATCAGTTGGTGTGTTTCGATTCAGTGTTCATCCGTAGCCGATTGCCGACACGAGTTGTCAACGATCTTCGCTCGTCAAACGCCGTGTGGACGTGTGAACTACCGCGGAGCCGGGGGAAATAGGAGCTTTCCTGTCCCCGACAGCTCGCCTCACGACACGTAAGATACTGTGGTGTTCAAGAGCGACGCGCCTCAGTAACGCGAAAAGTGAAGCTTTCGCAGTTTTCAGTTGAACTCATCGCTATTCGGCAACATTAAAGGCAGTAGTACGGTTCGGACATAGCATACACGATTACCCCCCATGGAAAGCGATTCTCTCTCTCAACGGACGGCTCAGCTGGACAAAGAAGAACGCGAACATCTCGAAGCCGTGGTCACCGACATGCGCGAGCGCGTCGAGGACAACGTCGAGTTCCAGCTCACCCAACTGAGTCTCGACGACGCCCCCGACGATCCCGAGTCGCTCGATACGGAAGCCCACCAGCTCGTCGAAGCGATCGAGATAGAGGCGGTCGATGGAGACGACTGGAACGAGGCGTTCGAGGGGTACGTCACCGGCGTCGGCTACACGATCGTGAATCGACTGGCTGCGCTGCGCTGTATGGAGGTTCGGGAGTTCATCGACGAGGAGGTTACCGTTTTCAAGGAGAATGGCCTGACGCCGGCCGCAGAGACGCTCGTTCACGAGGAGTTCTTGCTGGAAGACGAAGCCATCCTCAAAGCGTATCACGACGCCTGTGACGAGTTAGCCGCGGAGATCGAGATCCTGTTCGACCGGGAGACGGCGTACAGCCAGATTGATCCAGACGATGACACGTTCGAGGAACTGTGTGGATTGCTCGATGAGATTCCCGATGAAGTGTGGCGGGCCGACGACGTGCTCGGATGGGTGTACGAATACTACAACCGTCCAGTAGTCGAGGCACTCGACGCAAAGAACACGCTCGAACCGGGAGACGTCGGTCCGGCGAACCAGTTTTACACGCCACATTGGGTGGTGCGAATGCTCGCTGATAATTCGCTCGGGAAGCTCTATCTCGAAGCGACCGGGAAGGAATCTTCCATTCCTGCGCCCGCAGAACTCTCACCGGACGAACGGAAAGAACGCCTCGTTACGCCAGAGGATGCGCCTGACGTGCCGTCGCTCTGTACGTATCTTATTCCCGATGAGGACGAACAGCAAGCGCCATCGTTCGACCATCCACGGGAATTGCGCGTCATCGATCCGGCGTGTGGGAGTGGTCACTTCCTGCTGTATGCATTCGATATTCTCGAGCGCATCTGGTGGGCCGAGACCGATCTGGATCGAGGAGAGATCCCAGCGAAGGTACTGGAGCACAACCTGTATGGCGTCGACATCGACCTCCGTTCCTGTCAGCTGTCGGCGTTCAACCTGTATCTGAAGGCTCGCACGCGGGCGGAAGCTGCGGGCAACGATGCGTTCGAGATGCCGAATCTGGGGGTCGTCTGTGCCGACGCTCGGGTGGCCGAGGTCGAGGCAGCCGTCGATGTCTTAGATGAGATCACCGGCGACGGGACGGACGTACGTGAGGCGCTCGACAGCGTTATCGAGGAGTTCCAGACCACAGAGGCGCTCGGGAGCCTACTCGACGTGCAGGGCGCGCTCGCGGATGCGTTCATGGACGAACAGACGGACGTGCTGGAGTGGGGCGGCGAAGGGCCACACACGCTGAACCAGTTCCTCCGGACGCTCGAACACCGTGTCGAAGAACGCACGTCGGACTCGTTCGGTGAACAGAACCTCCGGAGCTTTCTGCATCTGCTGGTGGTGTTGACGCAGGATTACGATGTCGCGCTGATGAACCCGCCGTACGGGTCTGGTGGTCGGATGCCTGACAACGTGCAAGGCTACGTCGAAGACCACTACGACTATACGACGGAATACTACATCAACTTCTTCGAGGCCTGTGATCGATTGGTGAGGGCGAACGGTCGGATCGGGATGCTCGTCCCGTGGTCGTTCATGTTCAACAAGTCGTTCCAGAACTTCCGTGAGGACTTCGTTGGGGGTCGTGGAGCATTCGACTTCTTCTCGGAGTTCGGGTACGATATTCTCGATAACGCAACCGTCGGTACAGTTGGCACTGTAGTTCGGTCGGAGATCGAGAGTGGACAAACTGGAACGTTCATTCGGCTTCCAGATGTGTCGAAGGCCGAGAAAGAACGGACATTCCTCAGTGCCGCATTTGTGGATTCAGTAGATAACGGTGTTCAACGGAAATATATGATTGACTTATCAAATTTACAATCAATCCCAGCAACGCCCTTATCCTATTGGGTGCCTCAGAATCTCCGATCTCTGTTTGAGACGGAAGCACATTTAGACGCAGAAACCGGAGGGGTAGACGGCAAAAGCGTTGGTGTAGCAGCGTCAGGACTATGCACAGGAGATGACGAACGCTTCTTACGAAATTTCTGGGAGTCTGACGATAATGGTAACTGGGTTCCATTCGCTAAGGGAGGAGAGGATGCGTGGATTCTGCCAAGAGTAAAACTAGTTGTAAACTGGGACCCCCGTCATCTCAAAAGCCAAGTCGGTGCACGAGTTCAGAATACAGGATACTACTTTAGTGAAGCTCTGACTTGGACGATGTCAAAACGAAGCGGACGAAGGTTTGGTTACCTCCACGAAAGTTCGATATTTGGTCATATGGGATCTGTATATATTCCCAACAAACATACTTGGGCCACACTATCGTACCTAAATAGCCATCTATTCACATATTTAATGTTATCTCAGACATCCGAACGGAACTGGTATGTTGGATTAGTCTCTCGAATATCATGGATCCCAAATCTTGGGGCCTCAGATGAACTCGAAACGCTTTCGAAAGAAGCAGTCAGTCACCTCATCTCCAAACGCCAGTACGATTTCGTCTCACCGCACTACGACGGTCCTGTACTCCTCGATGTCCTCGGTGTCAATGACTCCCTTCCTCAATACGACCATCCTCACCGGGAACTGCGAGAGGATCTCACGCTAGATGGTCCACCGAAGACCGTCGACCCATCAGCTACTCTCGAAGAACTCGGTATTGCAGCAGCCACACACCTCGAACGCATCGAGGATGAACTCCAGTCCTGTGCGGACGCGATCGACGAGGCGGTGTTCGACTGCTTCGACATCACCGAGGAGCAACGCGAGACCATCCTCCAAGAGATCGCGCTCCGTACCATCGAAGATCCCCGAGAACGCGAGGAATACGATCCCGAAGCGATCACCGAGCCCCCTGATGACTTCCCGGCGATGGTGAAGGACCTCCTGCTCCACTTGACACTCCGCATCGTCCACGAGGACGACGACGGGATCGTGCCGCTCACTGAGAGCGACGAGGAAGCCACGCTTCTCACCCGCATCGAAGGCGAATTCGAACGAATATTCGGCGACCACGCCGACGCCCGACTCGCGGAAGTCGATCAGCTTCTCGGAAGCAAATCAGCCGACGAGGAGGCGTACCCGAACCTTCGGGAGTGGCTCGAACGCGACCTCTTCAACTACCACGTCTCGACGTTCGACCGCACGCCGATCCTCTGGCGGTTGACGACCGAGCGCCTCGTCTCCGATCCGGAAGGCGAGGGCTTTGGCTGTCTCATCGACTACCACCAGCTCGATGCGAACGTTTTCGATCGACTCCAAAACCGCTACCTCGAGCCGCGAAAGGCGCAGCTCCGAGAACGCCGGAGCGCAGCCAACCGGCGTCGGGGCGACGACTCCCTCTCAGCCTCCGAACAGGCATCGGCTGCGGAAGAATACACCCGCTGTGAGAGCGGACTCGAACAGATCGACGTGTTCGAAGACCGGCTGGCCGACCTCGCACAGCCTGTTGCCCGAGACTGGCCCGAGGAAAACCGGACACTCGCTGCGACAACAGCCCAACAGGTTGCTGACTTCCGTGAACGGACGGCCACCAGACTGAACGCACTTGAAGCACTCGCCGGGCTCGACGACACAGACATGGGAGACCTGTTCAGTCCTACCTTCTACGAGACCGTACAGGAAAATCGAGACGAGTGGCTGGCTGCCCTTGACGACTTGAAAACCGCCTTCGAGTCCTACGCGGAGGATGGATCCGAACCGATCGAGGCCCACCTGTACGATCTCTTCGAGTACTACCACGATCTGATCGGCTCTGCACACTACGCGAGCAACGGCGTTCTGTTTATGACCTACTACTTCGATAAGTTTGAGGACCCCGGACAGACACAGATCGGCGACGGCGGCGGCTCCGAACGCCAGCGGCTCCTCTCCGAGCTGGCGAGCGATCTCGATGACTACCAAGAGCTTTCCGAGGAGATCGCGGCCGCCTGTGAGGAGATCACAGCCGACATCTCCTCGGAGTGGTCCGACCGCGCACTTTCCGAGATCACGACTGCCGGCTACCAGCCCAACCGCAAACACGGCGTCGAAATCAACATCACACCGCTTGCCGACGCCGAGATCGTCTCCAAGACTGTCGAGAACAACGTCCTGTAACTGTAACCATGCCCGCAACCAAAACCCTGCCACAGTGCGCTGAAGACGCCATCGAAACCGCCATCGACGAAGCGACTGACGACGATCCGACCGTTCTCTGGTGGGATGATGGCGGCTACCTTCGTGATATCGTCGAGCGTGTGAGCCATTCGCTGGGTTGTGAGTTCCACGCCGCCGAACAGACACCGTTGGAGCTACGCACTGAACCGCCCCGTGGTCGAACTGTCTGGTACGTGCCCCACGCTGCAAGCGACGACACCGACTGGTTCAGAGACGTCGAGAACACCGGTGGCGTTATCGAGCTGCACATCGGGAAGCTCGCAACGCGCTGTTTCGGAAACGACCGCTTGCAGGCCACCTCGGTCCGGACGGCCTACGAGGATGCGGAGGCCGGCAAGCGCGAACACATCGCACAGACCCTCTTTCGAGAACTCAACGGCGACGGCGGCTTGCCGACGCTTCAGGGTCTCCAGACGAAGATCGTTCTCGATGGACACGATGATCCCGTGCAGTTCGTCCTCGAACACGGCGTCGAGAACCTCCCTGACGACACTGACGACCTGCTGAAGCTCCGTGACTTGCTGGTTGAAAAAGGCGTTGTGGCCGTCGAAGGACTCACTGCCGAGCAGGAAATCGTCGACCGCACGAGACGCTGGGCAGTCGCCGAGTGGCTCGTCGAAGAAGGGCTCGACAAATCGCGTCTCGACCCCGAATATCAGCCCGAACCAAGTTCTGGCCTTGGGATCTCCCGACCCGAACTCCAGTCGGTGTTGAGCAAGACCGAGCGCGCGGGAGAGCTAGCGCACGTTTACCTCAACCCCGACGCTCGCTTCTGGCACGATATCCTGCGTACATACGACGACCCATGGGAGCTGGCCGACTGTCCAGTCGATGCCTCCCTGGAACACGAGCTGTTCGAGCAGTGGACCCACTCCTTTTACAACGGAGCGTACGAGCTGTGTGCGAGCCGCGCAACCGAGCGCTACCAGCGCCTCGAAACGACGTACGGTGACGTTCCGTGGACGCATGTTTGGGAGCAGGCCGTGGAGGTCGCCAACCTCGCACATGAACTCGACACGTGGGACGAACGCGGCGATACCACTGACGTCGTCGATCTCTACGGTGACGTCGAGAACGGTACCTGGCAGATCGACGATGCGGTGTTCAAGCTGATCGTCTCGGGCTCCCCTGAGAAGGATCTCCCCGAGGAACATCCTGCGACGGGGATGCTCGACGATCTCCGCACATCGCTAGTGGAGTCGCGCTACCTCGAATACCTCCGCGACCTCGGGGAGCTCGTCGCCGATCAGATCGAGGCAGGATCGCCATTCGTTGGGGAGCACCACGCCCATCAGTTCTTCGCTTCGGAGCAAGAACACCTCAGGAGCGGTCAGAGCGTCGCGTTGTTCATCGTTGATGCGTTGCGGTTCGATCTCGCGCACGAACTGGCCGAGTCTATCCGTCGCGAGCTTCCAGGTCTCGAAGTCGATGAGAACGCTTGGGTCGGAGCGCTTCCATCGGATACCGCGTTTGGGAAGGCAGCGCTCACGCCGGGAAGCAAGTTCAGTTTCGCCATCGGCCTGGAAGACAGCAAGCTCGTCCCCGAGCGCAACGGTCGTACGATTACCAACTACCAGCGTGAGAAGTTGCTGAAAGACGACGGCTGGAGCTACATCATGCAAAGCGAGGACGATACGTCCGGTTGGAGCAACACGCGCGTCGCCTACTACTGGAACGATATCGACAAGGGAGGCGAAGAGGGACTGACCGACTTCGAAGAACTGTTCACCGACCGCATCAGGAAGATTTCGGATATCATCTGTGAGAAACTCGACCAAGGTGAGTGGGACCGCGCATACGTCCTCTCCGACCACGGATTCATCTCCCTCCCGAAACGCGTCGACATCGATGACATCCATCCGCCTGATTCAGCCGAGACGATCACCCGTCGGTGGATCGCTGGCGAGAACATCGATGAGAATGCACCCGGGGTTCTACTCGATGAGAACGCCCACCTCGGGTATCTCAATGACGATACGAAACTCAGCGTTCTCGCTGATCCGATTCAGCGCTTTCGCAACCGGGGACTCCCCAACGCTCGTTTCTATCATGGCGGGGTTCTTCCTCAGGAGTTCGTATTGAACTTCATCACAATCACACAGGAATGACTGCCATGAACGACTGTCATCAGCTTGCGTCCGGCGACGCGATCTACCTCAACGATACCCCTGCCGAGGTCATCAAGACGTGCTCGATTGGCGACCTCGATTACCTCCGGGCGTACGTCGAGAATACAGGTGTGAAGACCGTCTGTATCGACGATGTCGAAATCAAAGAAAAGACCAACCAACTCGATGAACTGACGCTGCCAGTAGCCGACCAGCTCCATCCCGATCACGAGATAGTTTCGGCTGAGTGGTTCGATCTGCGTTGTCAAGCGCTTCAACTTCAAATCGCTCACGAACAGGGACAGCTGTTGAGCATTTCGAACTCGCTGGTTCGACTCGAACCCTATCAGCTCGCCGCCGTTAACAGGGTGATGCAGAAACTACGCCAGCGCGCACTCATTGCCGACGATGTCGGGCTTGGAAAAACGATCGAGGCTGGCCTCATCCTCAAGGAGCTCACCGCACGGAACCGCGCCGACCGTGTCCTGTTCGTCGTACCGGCGCACCTCCAGAAGAAGTGGATCCGGGATATGAACCGCTTTTTCGACATCGATCTCACTCCAGCTGAGAGACAGTGGGTCGAAGGCGAGCACCGCCGGCTTGGAGAGGAGGCCAACATCTGGGAGCAAGATCACCAGCGGATGATCGGTAGCATGGCGTTTCTCCGACAGGACGAGTTTCAGTCCGCGCTTGCAGAGGCGTTCTGGGACGTCGTTATCGTCGATGAGGCACACAAAGCTGCCAAGAGAGGTGAGTCACCGAGTCAGACCTCGAAGATGGTCGAACGGGTCGCTGGGAACTCTGATTCACTGCTCCTGTTGAGCGCAACCCCCCACGACGGCAAAGGAGAGGCATTCCGGTCGCTGGTCGAGTATATCGATCCGTTTGTCGCCTCCGAAGATCAGGATCTGTCGAAAGAGACCGTCGACCGCGCGGTGATCCGTCGCGGCAAGCAGTCGATCTACGACGAGGACGGTGAGCGCATATTCCCGGATAGGGACGTCTCCACTGTTCCAGTCGAGATGACTCACGAAGAACGGCAGTTCTACCAGGCCGTCACCGACTACGTTCAGAACGTCTACAATCGGTCCGAGAAACTCAACGAACCTGCTGTTGGGTTCGCAATGGCACTCATGCAAAAGCGCCTCGTCAGCAGTATCGGCGCGATCAAAGCGACGCTCAGCCGTCGTTTGGGAGATCTTGTCGACGAACAGTCAACGAACAATCTCTCAGAAAAAGCAGTGGCATATCTTGACGGCGAGGATCTGGATGAAGATGACAAACAGCAGGCCGAGGAGGAGCTTTCATCACTCACGATCACGGAAAGCGATGCCCAACTCGAAGAGGAGATCCTGACACTCCGTGACCTCGTCTCGCTCGCCGAAGGAATTTCGGTCGACTCTAAGGCACAGCGGGTACGTCGCTACATCCAACAACTGCTTGCGGAACAGCCCGATGAGAAGCTCCTACTGTTCACTGAATACCGCGACACGCTTGATTATCTCCTCGACTTGGTGACAGACGAACCGTGGGCCGATGAGATCCTCACGATTCACGGTGATGTGAGCAAGGACGACCGCGCTCGTATCGAAGAAGAGTTCAATCACGGCCAGTCACGGCTGTTGTTCGCAACTGACGCCGCGAGTGAAGGCATCGATCTCCAGCATAGCTGTCACATCATGGTGAACTACGAACTGCCGTGGAATCCCAACCGACTCGAACAACGCATCGGACGAATTCACCGCTATGGACAGGACAAGGAGGTCAAGGTGTGGAACTTCTCGTTCGAAGATACCCGGGAGGGAGAGATATTTGAGATGCTTCAGGACAAGGTCGAGAGCATTCGAGGCACCCTCGGGAACACGGCCGATGTGCTTGGAATGCTCGACGACATTGACGTCGATTCGCTCATCATGACATCCATTCAGAACGGTGACCCTCCAACTGCTACCAGAGAAGAGCTGGAGGAACTGATCGATGAGCGCCAACGCACGCTTCAGGAGTGGTACGATCGAAGCCTCATCGATACCAGCACGTTCGACGAAAAGAGTCGGCGGAAGATTCAGGACGTCATAGACGAGTCCGAGGACATCTATGGGAGTGAAGCCGATATCCGGACGTTTTTCGAACGGGGGGTTTCTGCGCTAGATGGCGACATCGAGAAGGCCGGGAGTAATCTCTACCGGGCTACTCTTCCACAGTCGCTCCGAGCCGGATCTAGTGACGAGGAATACGGACCGTTCACCTTCGATCGTGAGTTCGCAATGGATCACGAAGAGATCGAATACGTTTCGCCGGATACCGAGGTAGTGCAGCGACTGATGCAGGAGGTACTCGATGGTGATCGTGGCGGCGTCGGCCTCAAGCTCCTTCCGTTCGTGGACACCCCTGGAATCACCTACAATTACCGACTCCGATTCGAGGATGGGACGGGGGAAGTGATCCACGAGGAGATGCACCCTGTGTTCGTCGATGCAACGCACGCCGACCCACAGCACCGTCTCGGACAGCGCATTGTCGAAGGGAGTTCGATAAAAGGGGCGCCGGATACAGAACAGGTTCGGACGCTGCTTCAGAAACGAGAGCAGTTGCAGACCGTGTCCGACCGATACATCAGCCAACGCATTGCAACGCTTCGAGCCGACCTTCAGGAGCGTCGACGGGATGAAACACGACACGAACTTGATAATCTGAAGGAGTATGCCCGGTCGGAGCGAAAACGCATCGAGCAGTTTATCGACGAATACGAACGGAAGGCAGCCACGGGGACGAACATGGATATCGCGATTCGGGGCCAGCGCGAGCGATTACACAAACTCGAGCAACGTATCGAGCGTCGGCGAGCGGACATTCATCGGAAAGCGCAGGTGATCTCGCTCGCGCCCGAAATCGAGAATCTCTGCTTTGTGCTTGCAGTGTAGTCGTCCTATGACTCGGTGATACTGATCCCGGAATGCTGTTTTTGTGCTGCTAACTCGGCCAGCTCTGCTTTCGACACCGGATCGATACCAACGTGGGCGCCCTCGGCGGCGTAGAAGATACCGGCGGTCACATCTCGATCGGGGAACCACTTGTTCAAAACGTGATAATACACGCTGATCTGCTTTCGGTATTCGTCCTCAGCATGCCGACCGAGATCGGTCTTGAAGTCGACGATCTCGACGGTCTCGGGACGAATATGGACGAGATCGACGATGCCGGAGATGGTGACTTGCTCGCCGTCGACCGCGAGCGGAAGATACACGTCTTCTTCGACTCGGAGATCACCGTCGAGCGAGTCGATGAAGATCCCGATGTGACGTTCGTCGTCGTTCGATGGCTTGACGTCCTCTTCCAATACGTACCGTTCGGCGAACTCGTGTGTCTGCGTTCCGAACGCGGTTCCCCGTCCCTCCTCGATATCCTCGAACACGTCGTCGCGCATCAGCGTGTGCGGCGAGTGGTCGATCGGTCCGTCAGGATCCGGGACCGAAATCTGCAAGTGCGACTGTGGTGTCTCACTCTCTCGCTCTGGTCGAACATCGGGTTCTAGTTCCTTGATGTCGATGGGCAGTCGTGCGAGGAACGTGTTCGGAGTCTCGCCTGCTGAAAAGACGAGATGGTTTTCGGCGCGAGTCATCGCCACATAAAGCAATCGTCGTTCCTCGTCATACCCACGTGGCAGGCAGTTCCTGAGAACGTCAGTCCGCCAGTTGTCGTAGATGTGTGGGTAGCCGTAGTCGTCGGCATAGAGCTTGCGCTGCCGTACTCCGATGGGATCGTCGAACGTGATCGCGTCACTAGTCCCACCCGACGGTGGGAAGCGCCGGTCGTTCATGTTCGCAAGGATGACGATGGGATGTTCGAGTCCCTTTGCTGCGTGGATGGTCTGGATTGTCACCGAGTTCACCCCTGTACTCGCGTGCACATCGTGGGTACTGCCGTTCTCGATGCCCCGCTCGATGTACCTGATGAGATCACCGCGGGTCAACATCGTCTCACTGTGGATCGATCGGAGCGTCGTCAACAACACATCCGCGTCCACCCCGTTGTAGTCGTACCGAGAGAGAACCCGTTGGGCGATTCCACCGGCCGTCTCCAGTGCCGCCAGCTCTGTTTTGAACGCTTGCATGTTGGTGGGGTAGTTCTCGGTTTCGAGGATGTGCTTGACCTCATCGAGCGTGTAACAGGCTTCCTCAAGTACGACGGCCCAGCCTCGCTCCGAGTCGGATTCGAGGATCCGCAGCCACGCCAAAAGAAGCTTCGCGGGATCGGATCGGAACAGCTCGGTCCCTCCCTCGTACGCCATCGGCAGCCCGTATTCCTCTGCGACCGAGAGGAGCTCTCGACCGAAATCTCGTGTCCGGGTGAGCACGGCGATATCTCCGTACTCCGGTAGCCGAAGCTCACCGTCCTCTTCAATCTGGTAGGCCTCGTTTCCCACGATCTCCTGAAGCTTCGTCAGGATAGCCTCGTGTTCGTTTTCGTGGTGAATCGCTTCGATCTGTGAGTTCTCGTGAACGGCGTTCGAAGAAAGCGAGACGATACGGTCTCGTACTGCCGCAACGTCGATCTCGTCCGTACCCGTTGCTGGCGTCACGAGACTGTGCTCGGAGAAATCGAGGATAGCCTGTGTCGAGCGATAGTTTTCGACGAGCTCGACGTTTGTAATCGGACGCGTTGCCCACCCCACCCGTTGGTGGTCTGCGTTGAGTTCGTCGACGAACCGGTCTAGGCGAGATTCGAACTCGGTGATGTTTTCGACGGCAGCGTACTGGAACGAATAGATGCTTTGCTTCCAGTCTCCGACGACACAGATATTGTTGGTGTCCGCGAGCAAGAGCGCGAGTTTGAACTGGATCTCACTCGAATCCTGAAACTCGTCGATCATCACGTGCTCGTATGCGACATCATCGCGGAGGTGATGGTCCTCACAGAGCAGGACGAACGCAAACAGCTGGAGAAAATCGAAGTTAAGGTAGTTCCGACTGAGCGCAAATTCGAGATACTCATAATAGACATCGTGGACGAAGTCCTTGAGGTCCGTTCGGTCCGCATGAAACGCTTTCCGTGCGGCAGCAGCGGGCACCTGCTTTGCCCCACGTTCTCCACGAATCGTTGCTTTGTCGGGGGCAGCGGGGAGATAGCACGTGCCCTTCCCATAATCACGGAGCTTAGATCGAAGTCGTGACTGCTTGCTGCCTCCGTTCCGGGGCTGATTCAACTCCTCGAAGCGTTCACGGAACGCCTCGAAATCCCCGTCTAGATGTCGCTCACCGTTGCGATACCAGCTATCGGCAGTCGGGAACACGCCCTTCGCTGCGAGCTGCTTGAGGAGTTCGAGGAGTTCGATCGGATGTTCGACAGCCCGGAAGAAGTCATCGTATTCTGGATGGCCGTCGCTGAAGCGGCGGATGAATTCACGGAACCGCGCCTTCTCGACGTTCTCGTCTTCGAGAATGCGCGTCGACCCCGTGATGCGATCATCGATGCCGAGGAGCGTCGGTGCCTCGAAGCCGTGTTTCAGGAGGAGATCGTGGCAGAGGCTATGGAACGTCTGAATCGGAGCGTCCGAAAGTTCGCGCATTCCGTACTCGCAGTGGGCGACGATTCGATCTCTCATCTCGGTGGCTGCGTTGTTCGTGAACGTCACCAACAGGACGTCCTCGGGTGTAACGCCGTTCTGGTCGACGATCCTTGCGTACCGACGAGTGACGGTGAACGTCTTGCCAGTCCCTGCCCCAGCGTCGACGATGTGGATGCCGTCCGTGCTCTCGATAAGCGTTCGTTGATTGTCATTCGGTGCAGTCATCGAGATCCCTCCTTCAGAATGCAGTCACGGTTGTCCACGTACCGATAGTTCGGGTCGCCGCTGAGTCCTTCGACCGGAAACCGCTCGTTACCGGCACGGCGAGAATTCAATTCCACTTGGCGCTCTCGAACGAACCGCTCGAAGGCGTCGACATCGCCAGAGAAATAGTTCCGGTTCTGAATCCGAATCAGATGTCTGAGCGCCTGCTTACAGCCCTTCGTCACGTATTTGTAGTCTCCAACTTCGGCTTTCATTCGATCTATCAGCGCCCGACCGAACTCGGAGTTGATGAGCTCATCGCTGTCGCGTGTCGCCGGAAACTCGTACGCATCGAACAGAGCCCGGTACACATCATACTCCGTCTTCGAGAACGTCTTGGTACAGTCGTTTGCCGCCTCTTCTTGGAGTTCGATGAAGACAGCTGGTTTCGCGATGTGCTCTTTGAAGGGGCATGGATAGTACGTCACCGTCGTGAGACAGTCCCCAAGAGAACCCCCTCCGGTCACGATGTCGTCGAGTGTTTCGAGGAAATGAAAGAACGTGAATCGCAGCTCCTCGTCGGGCTGTTCGGTGCGTTGGTGGGCAAGATACAACAGAGCCTGAAAGTTCGGCTGGTCGCTCGGGGGATCGATCGCCGAGTGCTTGACGACGGAGTGAGCGGACTTCTTCGAACCGCTCTTGTAGTCGAGGAGGTGGGTCGGATCGTGAACGAGATCGATCTTCCCCTGCAGACCGAGCTTCGCGTTCTCGAACCACCGTTCCGTGTGGGTCGCGTCGATGGGACGGTCGTAGTACTCGGCGAAGAAGTTCCGTCCCCAGCCACCGTTCGCGGTCAACAGCTCATCAGTTCGAGGCGGATTTGCCTCAAGGAATTCGACGATGGTCTGGAGTCCGAGGCGGTATTTCGTCCGTCGAACGTTCCGGTCGACATCCCGGAGAAACGGGGCGACTTCGGAGAGAATAACCCGCGAAATCTCGTCGAGTGTCTCTGCCGTGATGACACCCGGATGAGCCGCGTAGAACTCAGCGAAGTCGTGGAACAAGTTGCCTTCCTTGATGTAGTCTTTGTCAGGAGTATCGAGAAGTCGGCTGAAAAAGTAATCTCGGGGCGAGTTGACGTACGTGTTTAGACTCGACTGGCTGAGCGTAGTGATCTCCTCGACAGAAGTGTCGACTGGTTCTTTCTCGAATCCGTCCAAAGTCGGTCGGGCCGTTCGTGCGTGTGGTACCGAGTTGAGGCCGCTGAAACGCTCGAAGTCCTCCTCGAACAGTTCCTCGAAGTACAGGCATGGCGTTACAGGTGTCCCACCGACGGTCTCCTGCACGAGATAATACCGCTCGACACCGTTTTGAAGCAACAGTTGGAACTGCCGGAGGTTGCGCTCGAACTCTTGGTTCCGATCGACCCACGGTCGCCGCGGCGATGAGTGTGACCATCCTTCATCGAGTCCGAGGTAAAACACGAGGGGACGATCGACGTGAGCGGCTGATTTCGGATCGGCTAACAGCACACCCTCGTTCTCGCGATCCACGGGAACCTCATACGACTGCAGGTAGAATTCAAGACGATCGACGGCGTCTTCAGTAACAGGGTCATCAAGAACGCTGAGCGTCGAGAGTTCGTCCCGGAACGCATCGAGAGAGACGCCCGTGACTGCCTCGTAGGTCTCGATCGCTGCTTCGAACGTGTCGGTACGAATCCCGTCTCTGAATCCGCGGAGCCGGTCGACTTCCGGGTGATCGAGGTCGTGGAGGCGCTTCTCGTCGTGCTTGACGTCGATAGAGAGACCGAGTTGGGTAAGCAACGGCCTGACGTCGCCAATTCGGGTATCTCGTCCCGCGTGTACACTTCGAAGGAATTCCAAGAACATCCTGTGATGGGTATCGTCGGTGAAACCGGGACCGCCGTAGTACGGAATGTCTGCCGCTTCGAATGCGGATTTGATAGGCGATGAGTACTGACTGTCCCCATCGAGAACGATACCCACGTTGTCGGCGTTCTCTCGTGTGACCGTATCGATCACGACATCGACGACTGCGGCAGGGGAATCGAACACACGGAAGGGCGTCGGGTCGAACGGCTCCTCGGTGAACGGATCGATCGTCTCGTAGTTTGATGGGAGTATCGAGCGTTCGAGCGTGGTGAACTGCGTGATTCCCACAACGGCGACCGATGTCTCGGCGTCGATAGTGTACTCAGAGAGCCGACGGGAGGTCGTGTCCATCTCGGTAATGCAGTCGACGGTAGTACGTGTTGCGTCGGTCGCGAACGATTCGTACCTGAGAATGGCGTCGGCAGCCCCTTGGTGTTCCCAACACTGAAGGACGTTTCCGACCGCATGCGAGGCTTCCTTCCAACCGAGATCTGTCGTCGTAATCGTCTCAAGAAAAGCAAGGCGATCTTCAGCTTCTTCTCGACGCCGAGCAGCGAGACGACGGGGGGTGATCGCGAACGGCCCGAAATGTGGCTGATCGAGCCGCCGGTTCAGTGCGCTTGCCATCGGGGCATCGGGGACGAGCACGAGATCAAAACTCTTGCATTCTTGATATAATAGATCAATGGATTTTGAACGTGTAATCGTCACGAACAATAATACCCAAGTGGATTGTAAAAATTTGTCGTTGGTACATGTTCGCTCACAGAACGTCCGCCACGGACGACCTCCCCCAGCGTATCGTTTCGCTCATCGTTTCAGTATCAGGGAGTGTCCTTCGATTTCTGATGATGGCTTCGAACTCGAAACACGAGTAGCCGACGAACTCGATGCGATGGGTGTCGATTGGGCGGTTTCCCGACTCGTTTCATTCGATCACTCGCTGGCGAAAAGGGTTATGCGCTCATCTTTTTCGAAAAGTCGTGATAGAGTACAGAATCGAGAAACAGTCATCGTTTTTACTGGAACGAACACACCACTTTTAATACAAATGTGGTTGAGAGATCGTGTGATGGGAGCGATAGAGACGAATGGGTTGACGAAGCAGTACGGCGACGTGACTGCTGTGGATTCTCTCGATCTCGTCGTCGATGAAGGAACCATATTCGGCTTTTTAGGCCCGAACGGTGCCGGCAAGTCGACCGTCATTAATTGTTTGCTCGATTATATTCGACCGACAGAAGGACAGATCTCCGTACTCGGCCACGACGCACAGGCAGAGACACTTGCAGTACGCAAACGTACCGGGATACTCCCACAAGGATTTGATCTGTACGATCGGCTCACTGGTCGCCAGCATTTAGAGTTCATCATTGACTCGAACGACGCAGCCGATGATCCCGAGACGATCGCCGATCGGGTCGGCATCGCTGATGCGATCGACAGACGAGTCGGCGGCTATTCGAGAGGAATGACTCAACGACTCGTACTGGGGACCGCACTCATCGGCCAGCCGGATTTATTGGTTCTCGATGAGCCATCGACGGGACTCGATCCAGAGGGGGCCCACGAAATGCGCGAGATCGTTCGTGAAGAGGCCGATCGCGGCGCGACGGTCTTCTTTTCGAGTCACATCCTTAGTCAGGTTGAGGCCGTCTGTGACGAGGTGGGCATTCTGCAGGCAGGAAAACTCGTCGCCGAAGACACCATCGACGGCCTCCGCACTGCTATCGAGGCCGAAACGACGCTCACAGTAGCGGTGGATCGGACACCTGACGAAGCCCTCGCGGCCGTCCGCGCACTGGCCGATGTCTCTTCGGTGAGCGCGACCGGAACCACCGTGACAGTGCAGTGTGCTGATGATGCGAAAATGGCTGTGCTCCGAGAGCTGGAGGCAGCAGGAGCGACAGTCGAAGATTTCGATCTCACGAAGACCACACTCGAAGATCTATTTCTCGCGTACACGGACGATGAGACGGGAGCCTCAGCTGGTCACGATCAGCTCACCAAGGTGCTCACCCAATGAGTATGCTGCAGGTCGCAAAAAAGGACTTCCAGGATGCGATCCGGTCACTTACCTTGGTGGCTGTTGTGGGGGGGTTCACGGCGTTTCTGGCCTTCTACACCTACTACCAATTTACAATGTCCCCGATGACGACAACCACTGCAGCTGATCTGTATCAGTCAACGGCCAACGTCGTCGTCGTGATTGGAACCCTCCTAGGCTACAAATCGATCGTCGGAGAACGCGAATCAGGAAGTCTGAAGTTCCTGCTCGGAGCACCTCACACTCGTCGCGACGTGGTCGTTGGGAAATTTCTCGGTCGAGCAGCCGTTGTCGTCGTCACAGTGGTCGTCGGCTTCGCCGTGGTGGGTGTTCACTACGCCGTGTTGGCCGATTCACCGTCATTGATGGCGTATGCTCTCCTAATTGGAAAGCTACTGATCCCTGGCGTGGTGTTCGTCGCAGTAGCTCTCGCGTTTTCAGCAGCGAACCGCTCTACAACAGTGGCAACGTGGGGAGCGATCGTGCTCGCGATCGTGTTCGCATTCGCATGGGATACGGTCTTCAGTATTATTCAGTCGTTCATGCTTCCTCCCGATGCAGCGACTCCAAACTGGCTCCACCTCATCATCCGATTAAACCCGAAATTCTTCTACATGGATTCGAATACATTGGAACTTGGCGACACAGCACCATTTTATCTAGAACCGTGGTTTGGTGGCGTAATCGTGGCTGGGTGGCTCCTCATTCCACTCGGACTTGCGTATCTGCTGTTCGAACGGAGTGATTTGGCATGAACCGTCGTCACCTCGCTGTGATAGCGTTGGTCATCGCCGTGCCACTATTTACCGTTGGACTCGTCTCACCCGTCCCTGAGTACGAACCACACCTAGACATAGCTGTGTCTAACAGTGTGGATGATCAAGAGGAATTAAACGAGGATATAACTAAAATGGAGTATCAGAATCTCTCGACATCCGCCCAGCAACTATTCAAAAAGTCAAATAACAACGAGCACAGTTCGGTTTCCATACCGACAGACGAGGCTCCCAACTCGTGGGCTACACTCGTCTCAGAGAGCACACAGAGCCACAGGATATATGTCCATAAGGGAGGCCAGTACCATCTTACTTGGATCACTTGGTCCGTACCAACACCGCCCCTTGCTGCGGTCATGCTCCGATTGGGACCGCTTCTCGGTGCGATCGGTCTCGGGACACTCGCGGGCGTCCTCATCCTCACAACAGAGAAGGTTGAGTAAGGAAACCACCCTAGCGGTCACCACATCGCCACTGACGGTACAATGTGGACGGGGAAGACGGCCGTGCTACGCGAACTAGATGCGGGAGGTCCATCAGTCCTAGATTTCGATCTGACGACAGCCTCACTCGAAGATCTCTCATAGTCTACACCGATGACGACTCACTACCAACGACCAGCCGTGACCATTCCAGCGAGGGGACCATTCAATAAGCACGCTGCTGGTGGCGAAAAAGGACTTTCAGGACGCCTCCGGTTGCGTGCTCTGTTGATCGTGGCGAACCCATCACGGCATTTCTAGCCTTCTATACGTATTACAAGTTTGCGATGGTCACTCCAGTCGAGACCGCCCAGGACTGGGATCAGCTGTATATCGACATACTATCGTGTAATGAAAAATTTATATATTCCTATAGATAATAATCCACTATGAACACCGATTCGATTATCCAATTGGTAACGCTCTGGTTTGTTGTTATTATTTTTATACAAACGAGTACTGAAGGAGGTGGTGTATTTAATGTAGTTATCGAGACTATTGCCATTCTACTCGTGTGGATCATTCCACTCATTATCGTCATCTATTCCATTCTGGGTCTGACTGATGGCTGAATCGCTAGTATTGATCGATCGGGGAATGCGTTCGATATTTCACTGCCGCGGAATCAAGCGCTATCCCTTTATCAACATGGTGAGATCAATAATGAGCCGATGGTAGGTCGCCAGAGATAGCGCGTTCACAACGGTTACGAGGCGTCCCGTGAATCGAAAGAGACGAGAAGTTCTACTTGGGTCTTGAGATGGGTTACTTTCTGGAGCGAATCGTTATCTCTCGGATCCAAACAAGACTTTTACCCAGTGACACCACGAAGATCGATCGATAGCCACTCCCGATCGCGTTCTGCAAACGCTTCTCGTACTTTCTGCGGATCAACGTCGTCAGTAAACTCGTGTTCGTTCCACTGTCCACCACCAGCCCCTTTATTCCGATCGATGGTCCGTACGAAACCGAACATCACCAGCTTTGAAAGATGGTTGAACATGCCCCGTTGGGTAAGTGGTTCCTTCCCGCTTGCCGTATTATAGGCGCGAACCACTCGGGAATAGGTGGCGTGGATCGTTCGCGTTCGTGCTGGGGTGAGGTCCGCGCCATCGAGATGGGCGATCGCCGCCAACACGAAGAGTTTCTCTTGATCCTGGTCGACGATCGATTCCACGATGTTCCCGTACTCCAAATCCTCGTCCGCTTGTCGAATGTGGGGCGGGTTGATGTGTTCGGAGCTATTTTCTTCAGCGACTTCTGCAGAGCGACGGAGTAAGCGAATCGCACGGCGAGCACTCCCCGAGGCTTCCTTGTAGGCAAGAGCCGAACACAGGGAGATCGTCTCTTGGCTGTACGCACTGTCATAAAGCGCCTGCTCAGCTCGGGCACGAAGGATCACCGCGAGTTCGTCCGCATCGTAGGCAGGGAATTTGATCTCGGTCTCACAGAGACTGTCTTTCACCTTCGGCGAGAGATTCTTGCGAAACGTGTAATCGTTGCTGATTCCAATCACACCGACCCGGACGGATTCAAGATAGCCAATATCTCGTGACCGGGGCAGTTCGTACAGGAGCGTATCGTCGGACCCGAGCTTGTCGATTTCATCGAGGATGATCAGTATTGACCCGTCAAGCGAATCCAACTCCTCATAGAGAAGATCGTAAACATCTTGGGGGGCATACCCCGTCGCATTGATTCGATTCCCTGGCTCCCGGAGTCGATTGACGATCCCGACGGCGACCTGGTATGACGAAGTCGTGTGGTCTCCCGAAGTAAAGTTCTCGCAGTTGATCCAAAGAGCGGTGAGAGTGATCCGGTCGCGAGCCGAGAGCTGCTCGTTTTTTCGTTCGATATCATGTTCAAGCGTCCGGCAGAGGTACTTCGTTACGGCAGTCTTCCCTACCCCCGTATCACCGTAGAGAAATGCATTCTGGGGTGGTCGACCTTTATAGATCGGTTTGAAGACACTCGTATACTGGGACAGCACCTCATCGCGACAGAGGATTTGATCTGGAGTGTAATCCTCTTCAAGAACCGTGGCGTCCGCTATCAAATCAACCTCATCCGCGAAGATCGAATCGAAATCAGTCATACTGATCGGCGCTGACGTATCGAGTTGCCTTATAATTTCCCGAGTTTCCTGAGTTTCCTGAGTTCTTTCCCACTCACACAGCGGTTTTCCTGAGTTATTCACGCGAAATAGGGGGTGAATCGGTTCGTATGTCCTCACACACAGCGGTTTTCCCGAGTTATTCATGTGATGGGAGGCGAATGGTTTCAAATCGAATGAGAGTCCCGTGTTATAGTATTATATCTATTGGTATAGGCAATACTAACTACTACTAGTACAACCAAAAGTCGGAGACAGTACCTAGTTGCACAGCGATTTTCCTGAGTTATCTTCAATATTACTAGGGTTGTTTATATACTATCCTAGGAAGTCCGGACCAGTCCGGTAGTAGCTCTACAGCAGACTGAAGAATAACTCAGGAAAACCGCTGTGTGAGAGTACGCAGAGACGCGTTACTCGAGGTCGAAGCGGTCGAGGTTCATCACCTTGCCCCACGCATCCACGAAGTCACGCACGAATTTTTCCTCCGCGTCGTCACTTCCATACACTTCCGAGATAGCCCGAAGCCGAGCATTCGACCCAAAGATGAGATCAACGCGGGTAGCCTTCCACTTGAGTTCGCCTGTGTCGCGGTCGCGTCCCTCGAACACGTTCTCGGATTCCGCAGTCGGTTCCCACTCCGTGTCCATGTCGAGCAGATTCACGAAGAAATCATTAGTCAACGTCTCCGGCTGGTCGGTAAAGACACCGAAGTCGGACTGCTGGTAGTTCGCATCCAGCGCCCGCATGCCACCAACTAGCACTGTCATCTCGGACGGTGTCAGATTCAACAGTTCAGCCTTATCTACCAACAGCTCCTCCGTTGGTCTGTCGATCCCATCCTCACGGTAGTTACGGAACCCGTCCGCTTTCGGCTTGAGCGCATCGAACGAGTCGATGTCGGTCTGTTCTTGGGTGGCGTCCGTCCGTCCCGGTTCGAACGGCACATCTACAGCGTATCCGGCATCCGTCGCCGCCTGCTCGACGGCCGCACAGCCGCCCAGAACGATCAGATCGGCGAGCGAGACCTTCGTCTCATCGGATTGTGAGCTGTTGAACTCCTCTTGAATTCCCTCCAAGGTCTCTAGTACAGTCGTCAACTCTTCTGGCTCGTTCACTTCCCAGCTCTTCTGGGGTTCGAGACGGATGCGCGCTCCGTTCGCTCCACCGCGCTTGTCGCTGTCGCGGAACGTCGACGCCGACGCCCACGCAGTTTTGACCAGTTGGGAGATGGATAGTTTCGAATCGAGAATCTCCGTTTTGAGGCCGGCGATTTCCTCGTCCCCGATCTGATCGTAGTCGGCGTCGGGGATGGGATCCTGCCAGATCATCTCCTCGTCAGGAACCTCCGGACCGAGGAACCGTTCTGGCGGACCCATATCGCGGTGGATCAGTTTGTACCACGCCTTCGCGAAGGCTTCCTGGAACTCTTTTGGGTTCTCTTGGAAGCGTTCAAGAACCTCTCGGTAGTCCGGATCCTGCTTCAGAGCGATGTCCGTCGTCAGCATCATGGGATCTACCTCTTCCGACGGATCGTGGGCGTCCGGCACGGTGTCGTACGTTACTCCATCCTTAGGCTTCCACTGCCATGCACCGCCGGGACCCTTGTGCGCCTCCCACTCGTATTCGAGCAGATTGTGGACATACCCCATGTCCCACTTGGTCGGCGTGCTGTTCCACGGCCCTTCTATGCCACCAGTGATCGTGTCAGGCCCTTTTCCTTCACCGTAATCGCTCTCCCACCCGAGGCCCTGCTTCTCGATGGGAGCTGCTTCGGGCTCGAGTCCGACGTGGTCGTCAGGATCATCGGCACCGTGGACTTTCCCGAACGTGTGTCCGCCAGCGATGAGCGCGACCGTTTCCTCGTCGTTCATCGCCATGCCGCCGAACGCCTCTCGAATGTTCTTCGCCGATCCTTCGAGGTCCGGTTCACCGTATGGTCCCTCCGGATTCACGTAGATGAGCCCCATGACGGTGTTGCCGAGTGGATCCCTGAGAGCGCCATCCTCGTCGAAGCGCTCGGGAGAGGTCGTTTCCATCTCGTCTTCGGGACCCCAATCGACGGCCTCGTCGGGTGCGAAGTCATCCTCGCGGCCACCAGCAAAGCCGAACGTTTCGAAGCCCATCGACTCCAAAGCGACGTTCCCGGCCAGGACGATCAGGTCGCCCCACGAGAGCTTGCGGCCGTACTTCTGTTTGACCGGCCAGAGTAGTCGGCGCGCCTTATCGAGGTTCGCGTTGTCAGGCCAGCTGTTGAGCGGCGCAAGGCGTTGTCGACCGCCGGATGCGCCGCCGCGACCGTCGCTAGTACGGTACGTGCCAGCGCTGTGCCATGCCATCCGGATCATCAACGGTCCGTAGTGGCCGTAGTCCGCCGGCCACCAGTCTTGTGACGTCGTCAGTACCTCCTCGATGTCCGCTTTCACCTCGTCGAAGTCGAGTTTCTCGAACTCCTCGGCGTAATCGAACTCCTCGTCCCGCGGACTGATCTGTCGCGCGTTCTGATCGAGAATATCCAAATTCAGCCGGTTCGGCCACCAGTCTTGATTTGACCTATTCATCATTGAATGATTGCCACTTCAGTAAGTTAAAGTTGTATAATTCGGAATGAGCCTTCGCTGTAGACCAAGAAATCTATCTGACTTATGAACTTTTATCGGTGAGCATTCGTGTACTATCTGTAATAGGCCTCACTAACGTATCAGTAGTGGTAGTGTCTTCAACGGAGCCGTACATCCGACTTAGTCGAGCGCATTACTCGTACTATGGCTCACTAAGTGACGTTTTGTTAATGTCCAATCGCTGCAGGGCGTTAATACACACTCATATTTCGTTATTAGATCAAACACAATATAATGGATTCTGTTCTATTTATTTCGCTTTTAGAAATCATATTTATTGAGATGTGGTTTAGACCTCTGATCTAGATGATCGACAGCCAATATAATAGATATGTTTGCTACTTCCGCCAAGGAGACCGAGAGGATCGAATTGAAGGTAAATACAAAGAAGCATCCGACACGATAGCGGGAAGAGACGTTCCGAACACACCTGCAGTAATCGGTGTTTATAACAGGATATGGTGGTCTATGCTATAGATCGACCCGGGTGCCTGTTTCGGCAGCGGTGTAGGCGGCTTCGATGATCCGGAGGTCAGTTAGCCCCTCTTCACCATCACACTCACACTTCGTCTCGGTGCGACTGCAATGGGCGAAATAGTCGAATTCTTCGCTGACTTCATCGACCGGCGGGCCGGTGTAGCGTGCGTGGGTCTCTCCCCGTTCAATGACGATTTCCTGTGAGACGTGGCCACCGAACGGAAATCGGAGCCACAACTGTCCGTCCGTTCCAAGGACGTGGAGCCGACTGTCGGGGTGGGCGTTGAAGCTCGCGGTACAGGAAGCTGTCGCTCCGTCCGGAAAGATGAGCTGGACTGCGACGTGCTCGTCAATCCGGTCGAACGGTGGGCCTGATGAAGTGGTTTCAGCGCTGACTGCCACAGGATCAACGCCGAGCAGGAACCGGCTCGTGTTCAACGGATACACCCCAAGATCTATGAGCGCCCCACCACCTGCGATATCGGGATCGAGTCGCCACGAGTCCGGGCCAGCATAATCAAGCACCTGTGTGGAAAAGCCACTGTGAATCTGGATTGGTGTGCCGATGACGCCGTCTCTGATTGCCTCGCGCAGGCGTCTGATTGCGGGTTCCGTCCGTAGCCGGTAGGCAGTCATGAGGACAACCTCCGCCGCGACATCGACCATCCGTTCGGCGTCTTCGAGTGTCGCCGCCAGTGGTTTCTCACAGAGGATGTCCTTCCCCAGATCAGCAGCGGTTTCTGCGTACTCGAGGTGGAACGCTGGCGGTGTAGCGATGTAAACGGCGTCGTATGCTTCTACTGCTTCACCAGCGTGGTACGCTTCGTAGTCGATGACTCGATCGATGGCGACCGTGCCCGGGAGATCGGCGACTTTCTGGGGCGAGCCGCTGACGAGAACAGTCGCCTCACAGAACTGTGCGTCTCGGATCGCCGGCAGCGCCCGCTCACGAGCAAATCGACCGAGACCGATTACGGCAATCCGAACGGACGCCTCATCGAGCATCTGCCAATCTCGACGGGTGAAATCCTCGAAATAACTGTCGAGATCCATGTGTAGTCTCTACGACGCTCATCGGCTAATGTGTTCCCACGACAGTGAAGCTGACATCTCTTGGATATCGCGGAACCTCCTGAGAAGGGACAGCCCAATAATTTAATTACTTCTGTTTGTATCTCCGTCTGAATCTCGGAGAACACCCTCATAATATTTTAAATATATTTTCTATTCTGATAAAATAAAATTGAGAGTGTAAAATAGGATATTAAGACGTATACACGCGGTACTGTGTATAGTCGAGAAATCATACAACTCTACTGATCATCAACTGCCACCGATAGAAACAGAAGTATATAGAATCAATTGCCACAATTCCCATCGTGTGAGTTGGTCTCATTCGTCGAACGGTGTCGATTACAATCGTACCCGTGTAACGGAAGCTGACGGTGGAAGAAACCGGTTCCGCTATGACACCGCCCGATGGGACCTTACTCGAAACGCTTGGATCGGGAATCCTGATAGTCAACGATCCCTCGACTCAATTGATAATAAACATTCAATACGAAGTAGTGTAGAGTAGACGTTATGTAGTAGAAAATCCGAATAGTTCGATAACCACCGGGCATAGCGGCTGCGAGCGCTCGGCAGTCGTTTTCTACTCCTATATATACACATCTACGCCATATAATATTTATATGATTATTTTCGGTAAACGGGCACCGCCACCGTATCCGCGGTTTCGACCGGCGGGGCTACGAATCGTCGGCACGGGTCCCCGCGATTTCGGAGCGTTCGGTCCCATCGGTCGACGGCTGGGAAGGAAACACGATGTCATCGATCCTGATCGTCAGCGCCTCGATGTCTTCGAACACGGCACCCCAGCTCCCGACCGAATATCTCGTTTCGTCAGTATCGATGAAGACCGTCGAAAACGTCGAGAGCTGTCCTAACGATGGTGATTCGATCCCTTCCAGAACACCGGGATAGAACAGTCCGGAGATCTCCCCGTGTACGGTGTTCGTACGATCACTTTTCCCAGTACACCCCACGATGGTAACTGAAATCGTCGCTCCTTGGTGGTACAGCGGTCCGATATCACGGAGGAACTCCTCTAAACTGAGATACGTCATCCGTCCGCTGGGTACCGCGTCGACGGTCGGAGACACGTCCCAGAGACACGTCCGGAAGTACCAGTGATTGATAAACGAGAGGATTTCGTCCTCGATGAGGACGCCGTACGTTTCGTCCGCTCGATCGTTCGGAGTAAAATACGTCGATCGGCGATCGAGGATTGCGAGAAACGGTCCCGGGATCGACGCAACACGGATTTCGATCGGAGAATCGAGGAGGTCGGCATCTCGACATCTCTGAGTGACGTCGTCATCATCGTACACGGATACGTGAACCACGACGCCACGCTCTGCAGCTGCCATGAGATCGGGACCGAGTGTTATCAACTGCTCCATCGTCACCGAAAGTTCAGCGCTGACAGCCACCTCGGACAGTCGATCACGAACGCGTTCGATAACCGTTTCGGCGTGTTTGACCACGCTGACCCGGTGCTCGTTGGCAGTCGGTCGCGTCCAGCGTTCTTCGAGTTCGTCTGCCGCGTCACTCAGCAGTGCTCCTCGCTTTCGGAGTTGGGACTGGACAGCCGTGAGATCCCGAGGTTCGGCGTGTAGCGTGTCCTGTTCGATGATCTCGATGAACCCCATCCCCTCGAGCGATCGCAGCGTCTTGTAGATCTGTGAGGTGGGAATGGTGGCCTTTTCGGCGACATCGACCGCCGAAAGACGACCGTTGTCGATCAGTGTGAGGTACGCCTTCGCCTGGTACGCGGTTAAATCAGCGTTTTCCAGCGCCCTCCGTAGTGCATCCCGATTCATACCTGATGTATACTATTCAACCGTGAAGAGTTATTTCCCTATTGACCCATAGACCTACATAATGTCAAACTTATTGGATAGTATTTTTAACCATGTCGAATGTTTTTTGAGTGGGCACAGAATCATGTGAGAAGCACGATCGGCGCAGGGGATCTCGGTTTCATCGTCCGGCCAGTCTTGCATCCGGATGTACTGATCGGACTGGAGAGCAACCGGGTCTGTGTCGTGACCGGCTTTAACTGTGTCCGAGCGTCATTCATGACAGCAAAAAACACGATTTTGGAACGGTTACGGGTATCACGAAGGAGATACATGAAAGGACTCGCCAGTATGGCTGCACTCGCGGGGGTTTCCCCGGACACCGCTCAGGGAGCGATTCCACGTTCGGACGTGGTTTCGGTCGGCAGCGGTAGTTACACCACGGCATTGCCTGACGACGGTGATATCACGGCCGACTATGCAACTCCGCCGTCGTCGGAAGAAGTGTACACCACCGCGAACGCATCCGGTCCGATTCCGACGAACGACTGGTGGACATCGATCATCCTCGGAACCAACGACGATCCACACGGACGTGGTGCGGTCGTCGGTCTGCCGTACTACGCCGAGGCGAATACGCGTGGACTGACAGTCCAGTATCCGAGCGACTGGTTCGGCGACCCGGCAGAGCAAGGGTTTCTCAAGATGGACTATCTGAACACCCCGCAGTTAACGATCGGTAACGCCGCGACTGACTACGCCGAATCGGCAGCCGACGATTGGGGCGATTGGCACGTCCGAGCGAGGTGGGGGGACGGAACGGCAACAGCGATGGACGTGACGATGGCGCGTGGCTGTCCGCTGTTTTTCGTCGAGTACAACGGGGGTGACGCGGAGTTGACCTTCGAGACCAAAGATAGCACGCCATCGAACGTTGTGCCGGTGGACGACGCGAACATCTCCGTGTGGGCCGACCGCGGCAACGTCCTCGGTGTATCGGTCGACGGCATCACGGCGGACGACTACACCAAACAGTACGGTATTTTCGCACCAGCTGATGCGACGTGGACGGGTACGGGAACGTCGACGTTGACCTCATCACTCGATGGAGATGGCTATCTCACAGTGGCGTTGCTGCCTGATGCCGGATCGGATGTACTCGACCTCTTCGAAACGTACGCTTACAACGTCATCCGCGATACATCGGTCGAATGGAACTACGTGAAGACGGATGCCGACCGGACGCCCATCTCATCGGTTCGGTCGACCTTCTCGTTTCGAACCGAGGCCAAAGCGGAGAACACCGCCGGCGATAACGAAGTCCTCACGTGTCTGTTCCCCCACCAGTGGAAACATTCCAGCGATCCGCTGACCGACTACACGTACTTTTCTCCACGAGGGACGCTCAAGCTGTTTGCCGGGTCGTCGTTCGATACGACCATGACCTATCCAGGGATTCTACCGTTTTTGAGTGACGAAGGGAACTACGACACAGCAACGCTTTCGGCTTATCTCGACCGTCTCGCATCGAATTCGCTCTGGCAGAACGGAAGCGGAAGTGAAACGAATACCTACTGGGCTGGAAAAGATTACAATCGCAACTGGCAAGCGATCCCGATCGCTCAACAAGTCGGCAACACCACAGCCCGTGATCACTTCCTGAACGGGATCGCGGACAAGTTGAGTGGTTGGCTGACGGTTGAAGATACGAGCTACGACACGGTCGAAGAAGAAGAGCTGTTTTACTACCACGACGCAGTCGGGTCGTTGATCGGATACCCCGATGGATTCGGATCAGCATCGATCCTGAACGATCACCACTTCCATTATGGCTATTTCGTGAATGCGGCAGCGGAAATCGCGCGCATGGACGATGAATGGGTTTCCGAATACGAAGGAATGGTGAATCTGCTCATCCGCGACTACGCCAACTGGGAGCGTCCCGATGGAACGGATCCGTTTGGATCGTTGCCCAAGGACGCCCCAAAGGACGCATTCCCGTTCATGCGAAACTTCGATCCGTACGGTGGACATTCGTTTGCGGGCGGAGACGCAGCCGCTGCTGACGGAAACAACCAGGAATCCTCGTCAGAGGCAGTCAACGCCTACGCAGGAATGATTAAATGGGCCGAATTGACCGGCAATACGGCCATGCGAGACGCCGCGATCGCCGCGTACACCCACGAAGTGACTGCAATCTGGGAGTATTGGTTCGATCCGAGCCACGATTCGTTCCCCACGTCCTGGGGTGACGACGTGTCTTCAGGGACGGCCTGTGACGATGCGACGCCGCCCTGGGGAGCACCGGAGTTCGATTACGCTTCCATCGTCTGGTCGACCGGATACGATCACCACGTTTTCTGGGGACCACTCGACACGATCGAGGTGTTCGGGATCAACTGGCTCCCCATCAACGGCCATTCGCTGTATCTCGGGTGGGATCAAACCTACGCTAGGGAAAATTGGGATGATATGACGCGCACACGCGGACTGGAAACGACGTGTAAACCGGACGTCGATGCACCCGACACGGACTTTCTGGATGGGTGGAAAACCGCCGCTTGGGGCTACCGGTCACTGCACGACGCTGGCGATGCGGTTGGGTTAATGGAGTCCGAGCTTCCGCTTGCCGATTCGAGTGGTAGCGGTTCCTCGACAGCGTTTACGTATCATTGGGTGTACAATATGGACGCCATGGGGACTGTTGATCCCTCAGTCGTGGCCGACGTGCCGATGTACGCTGTCTTCGACGACGGAACGGAGAAAACCTACATCGCGTACAATGCTTCCGATTCGACGAGAACAGTGACCTTCTCGGATGGGTTTTCCATGGATGTCCCGGCCAATGCACAGAAATCCTCAAACGGTTCGGTCACCCCTGAGTTGGCTCCGAGATCAGATATGGAAACCTAATGTACACTTCGGATCTCATGGAAACCGAAGACAGGAGACGCCGGTAGCAATGGCTCCGAGGATGTCGTTCGTGCCGTCGCTGGCGATCTTGGTGTTGATACGGTCTTCGCCGAAGGGCTTCCCGTAGATAAGGATACGACGGTGACCGGGATTCAAGAGCAGGGAACTCGTTGGTAGGTTGGTGATAGCGTCAACGACGCGTCTTCTCGTGTGGATATCGGTAGCTCTTGATGTCGCTGTCAACCAATGGTCACCCTATTACAGTAATAATTTATAAAAATATAAGTTTATCCATGAGATCACAGCGCCTCGACAAACCGGTGAGGGCGCTCCATCGCGTACAATACCCATGTACAGCGTAGACAGTGGCCGATTACTCGCGACTGTCGTGCGAATTTTCTTTTAATGGTTGATGTACTCTGAGTGTAGACATTTGAGGTGTGGAATTTCACGATCTAGGGATGATTAGTGCATCGCCCAGTCCGTATTGCGCACTTCTGTGTGTTGCTACAGCGATAGCGTTTCGGATTCTTTGTCATCCCAGTCGAGAGGATCAGCGTCCGATCGATAGAACTCGTAGAGGCTCTCAGCCCAGTCATAGGCTGCGGCTGCATCGGTGTCAACATAGGTCTTGAGCATGCCGGTTTCGTCGTCGTAGATGCCGATCCCGATGCGGTCGTCACAGAGGGTGAGCCCGAACGGGAGATCGTCATGAATCCAGAAGGTGAGGTTTCCGCTCTCGAAGATCGTTTGCGCCCGCTCGGGGTTCGAGACAAGGAGTTTCTCAGCGATCGCTGGCGGAAAGACGACCTGGGTTTCCATACCGTCGCAGATTTGGGCGTGGAGTTCATCGATGTGCTGCGGGTTGATTGAGGTTGGATCGAGTCCCCGCAGTGTAGAGGTCTCATCCACCAATGACATGAACCGATTCACGCCCCGGTAGGGGTTTCCGGGACCGGCAGTCGTCACGGTCGCATCAGTGAAGGCAGCGATGTCAATCGCTGGGGCGGTGGGAGGGAGAGCTTCAAGCGCAGGCGCGAGTATCAACGCCGTCCGTGTCTCCTGCTTGAACTCGACCACTGTCTCTGTAATCATCTCGCCGAGCTCCGTGAGAGTGAACGCTCCGTCCGATTTCTCTATCAGTCCACTCTCACCGAGGGCGTTCGTGTACCGATGACTAGTCGCTCTCGAAATCTCCAGTCGCTGTTCTAACTCTTTTCGTTCCAGCGCTTCTCCCTGCAACGTTTCGATCAGAGGTGAATATCTGATAAAGTCGATGAACTGATCAAGGTCTGTCATGGTTGTTTTTATAACAAATGGGGTGCTTATAACGTTTCACATCTGTACATCTTCCGAGAAAATCTCATATAATGAGAGAATTTCAGGACTTGAGAGGATCTCACTTCGTGAATAATATCAACAAATAATTATATTTACCCCCCGCTTGTACTCCTGCTTGCTACGAGATGGAACAAATAGTATGAGACGGGAAATCAGGCCGCTTGAATCGACCGAGGATCACCGAGTTGAGAAGGAGCACCGACTCACTTTAAAGTCGACCAGTTCGGCACCGTCGGGTGCGTTACCGATGATACGTACGAGGGAGTGTACGCCTCTATAAGTCTGGTAAACGAAATTGAACCCTAGTGCCATAAAGCGACCAATTGACAATCAATGACAGACCAATTAACACGACGGTCGATGCTGCAAGCATTGGGAAGTACAAGTGTCGCCGCTGTTGGTGCCACGTCGGTACTGTCGGGCACCGCTGCAGCGAATCCTACCGGCGATATTCCGTCGAACTATCTCACCGAGTATCGGCAGACGGGAAGTGAATGGGGAATCGACTGGACGTATCTAGCGGGTGTCGGATGGGTCGAAACCCAACACGGTCAGTACACGACGGGGTGTGCCGAATCCGGCGCGGGCGCGAAAGGCCCAATGCAGTTCATGCCGGCGACGTGGGATGCCTACGGTGTCGATGGCAATGGCGATGGCGACAAGAACATCTGCGACTACCAGGATGCGATCCCGGCCGCAGCCAACTACCTGACCGCCTCAGGTGCACCCGGAAACTGGAACGATGCGCTGTACGCCTATAACCACAGTTGGGACTACGTCAACCATGTCAAAGAGACCGCTGCCGTCTACCGCGACCGCTACGGTGGTGGCGGAGGTGGCGGTGGTGGATTCAGCGACGGTGATCGCGTTACTCCAACGGCAAACCTCAACACGCGCAAGCAGCCCGGGACGGGTTCGCAGGTGCTCGCCACGATGGCTCCCGGCACTGAAGGCGAGATCATGAACGGGCCGACCGACAAAAACGGTTACACCTGGTGGGGTGTCCACTGGTTGGCTGATGACATCTGGGGCTGGTCCGTTGAACAGTATCTCAAACACGCGTAGCGGACGGTAAACAACCATCCGACACACCAACAGCGACAGTTACCAATGACACGTGATCTTTCACGACGGACGTTCGGAAAAGTACTCGGTACAGCCGCTACTGCACTGGCGGTACCGACTGTATTGAGCGGGAAAGTGAGCGCGTTTACCGATGGTGATCGCGTTACTCCAACGACAAACCTCAACACGCGCAAGCAGCCCGGGACGGATTCGCAAGTGCTCGCCACGATGGCTCCCGGCACTGAAGGCGAGATCATGAACGGGCCGACCGACAAAAACGGTTACACCTGGTGGGGCGTCCACTGGTTGGCTGATGACATCTGGGGCTGGTCCGTTGACACGTACTTGAAGAGCACTTCCGATGGTGGTGGGGGCGAGACGGACTTCACGTGGCCGATTAACGGATACATCACGTCTCCGTATGGGGCCCGTCCTGGTCACAACGCGGTTGATTTCGGCAACGATGGGATCATCGGAACGCCGATCTATGCAGCGCGTGATGGCGTTGTCGACGTTCGAAACTTCGAAGCAGGAGGCTGTGGCAACTACCTCAAACTCGGGCACGGAAACGGCTATCAGACGATGTACTGTCATCTGAACAGCTTTGCTGTCTCTCAAGGCCAGAGCGTTTCGAGGGGACAGAAAATCGGTGGGATGGGCGATACGGGCAACTCGACGGGCCCCCATCTGCATTTCACTATCGAACAAAATCGGACACACTTGTCGATCCCTGGAAGCGACGGGCAGACCGTTACTGCAGGCAATGCGATCCCCAAAGATTACAGCGGTATCTAATCGTACACCGATGGCAAAAGACAATAGATGAATCAGCTCTGACTGATTTTGCTCTCAGACATCGTTGACGACGATCTCTCTCGTGTCTTCCTATATGAATATACCATATTCAATAGGTTTAATAAGGCATAGAGGAGTTTTACGATTACAGGCTGTAAACCCATGTTCCTTTAGATATAATAGCAGATGTGAACGAGAGGATAGACGCAGAATACGTTCTGAAAGGGAGTGTGTCGGACAGATCAGATGGCAAAAAGACAAGATCATCAGTTATGACCTTGATGAGACGTACCTAACTATTAATGTGCCGATAATTTATCAATCTTTAATTTTTCTCAGCTCCTATCTCAAAACCACTGAGCAATTAGGTAATTTATAGAAAATTATAACAACTCCGGTTATAAAGGTAGGTATGTGGTAATGGATAGCAACACAGTATTCGTCACGGACGATGTTCGTGCTCTGGGCATCGATCCCGTGGGGTGTCACATCCGGAATCTCGACGTTCAGGCAGAAACAGACGCATTGGATGCGGAAATCAACGAAATCAACCAGCTGACCGGGGATGCCTCGGAGGTGGTAGAATCCGATGTAGTTGACGGGTCACGGGAGTTGTTCCGTCGGCTTGGACGACCCGATCAAGAACCAGCTGGGGAACAACTCGTCAAACTAATTGAGGCGAGAGGTTTTAATCGCAACAACAACGTTGTCGACGCGTACAACATTGTGGGAGCACGATCGGGCGCGATCATGGGAATGCACGATGCGGGTGACATCAGCGCCCCGATCACGATCCGTCGGGCAGAGGGTGGCGAGACGATGCTCCCCATCTTCCACGAGGAACCGGAGACAGCTACACAGGGGGATCTGCTCTGGGAATCCGACGAGGATATCCTTGCGCTTCTGGGCCCTGTGAGTCGGGATGCAGATGCATTTAAAGTCACCGAGTCCACCGATGAGGTCCTGCTGATCGTCCCAGGCAATCCAAGCATGTCTGAGGCAGATGGTCGTGCATTGTGTCGTGAAACATTCACTCTGATCAAGCGCACGTGTCCAGATGCCGAAATGGAGTTCCTCCACGTGCAGCGTGACGTGACCACGGGCAGCCGCGTAACCACACCTGCGGACGACTGAGCGTCCGCTTCCTCTGCCTTGATCTATCCTCGTTTGTGCGTCGACGACTTTTGATCGCAGTCGCGTAGACATATAACTCTCCCAGTACGGCTCTCGCTCGTTCCTATGACAGAGCATCTTCAAACTACCACACCTACTGGACAGATTATAGATGGGGCATGCATATTAAGCTCATGTGGCTTTCCCATGTGTAAATACAAGACGTGCATACGTTAGAATCACAGACACACATGACGCATCGGCCGAGAGCATCCCATTACTTGAAAACGAAACTACAATTGAAAACGACAGCCAAGTTGGCTGAGCTGGGAAAAACGCTGTTGGCCGCCATCTGCACCGAGGTGGTTGGACTGGCTGGGATCAGTCTCGGAGATATCGGGGCAGTGTCCCGTTTGTGGCTGGAGGCGTCCGATTAGTAATGTGGTCATACTTGCTCGACTACTAGACGTCTGCTAGGTGGATTTCTAATTCACGATCGATCTTGGAATCCAATATCAGTAGTCTATATTTCGAAGCGAGACGTACATAATTGACCTAGCCTATCACTGATTGATACCTGAATTTACACTGTATGGGCGTGGTGTTATTCTGTGTCGAAGAGGAATCCGTCCGATTTCCAGGCGTCCACGACCTGCATAAGCCCCTCTTGGCACGTTGGATACATAGGTTTCCAGCCGAGATCTGCCCGAATCTTTTCGTTCGATGTCGGCCACGCGTTCGCAAACAACTCTACTGTAATGTCACCCATGGCCTCACAAGCGGCTTCTTCCGAAATGAGTCCGGGAACGGATGTGTCAAGCTGCTCTGCAAGGATCGAGATGTACTCGGCATCGCTCATCGGTTCATCATCAACGACGTGCCACAGATCACTTTGCGTGGCCTCAGCGGCGGCGATGAATGCCTTGGCCGCATCGTCCAGATGAAGATACGAGACCAGTGTTTCCTGTGTTCCCTCGATAATCGGTCGCTCATCACGAATAAGACCCTTTCCATCAGCGCGCGTATAGTAGGAATCGGCTCCGTAGAAGTTACCGCATCGAAGAACCGATACGTCGAAGCCATGCTTCTTACCGGCTTCTACTGCAATTTTTTCAGCGTCGAGCGCAGACTGTGTCCAAGATACTGGATTGGGTACCGAACTCTCATCGTATGCACTTCCATCGGGTTGGCGAGCCACATAAACGATGCTTTGCTGGAGATACTGGTCAGCATCAACCTCAACCGCCGCTTTGGTAAGGGCCTCGGCTCCTTCCGTCCGAACCCGATCATTGAGCTCCCACGCTTCGGGAGTGGCTGAGTCGGTCGGTATCGCCGTTGCAGCATGGATGATTGTGTCAGCTCCTTCCGCAGCTTGAACTACCGAAGCTTCATCGAATAGGTCACCGCGCCGAGGTTCACCACCACGTGCTTCGACGATCTCATCACCGTTTGTATCTCGTGTGAGTCCGATTACGGTGTGTCCGTGTTCACTAAATTCGGAGACGAGTCGTCGACCAAGCACTCCAGTCGATCCTGCGATGAATACTCGCATTGTAATCGATGCTTGTCGTTGTGGCGCAGTAGGGCTGTTGCAAGAGTTCAACGGGGGGTTTAACTGAGACGGGGCAGATGCTACAGCATGAAACACCTCCGGCTGACGATCAAAACAGGAGGCGACCACGATGAGAGCGCTTCGATGTTCCAGGAACTCTCTAGTGCATCGTATCTCGATCGTGCCGTCGGTCTCCATTTGAATGCCTCGGATGACCGGCTTGGGCTGTTGATCTATATCGAGGGCGATGTCACCGCCTTTCAAAATCAGATACAGCAGAAGCCAGAAGTTCTGGACTTTGAGATCATGAAAACCGGTGACAACAGCTTTTATACATACTTTCAGACTGAATTAAACAAGATATCAGAGCAGCTCTTCGCAACCCTTACTCGCGGAAGTCTGCTTATGGTTCCCCCGTACACTTACGGCGATAGTTCGGTAACGATCTCGTTGTTCGGCCCGACCGACGAAGTACAGACAACTGTCGCAAAGATTCCATCCCTATTCGAGGTAACGGTCAATGAAGTGAGTGGATTAGGGGGGATACCAGGTTTGTCGGAACCGATATTCTCTGAGCGACAGTACGATGCCCTTGAGGCTGCAAAAGACATTGGGTACTATGATATCCCTCGTCAGGGGACCTATGAGGATATTGCGGCACGGATTGGATGTGCACCGAGCACGGCAGCCGAGCATCTACGAAAGGCCGAATCGAAGATCGTACGAACCACTCGTCTATAGCTCTCTGAAATATATACTGTGTTGTATATTTCGAGCTTGCCCTGCATGAGCAAATTAGCTTCTCGATTCCAGTTGTTAGTAGTGCGGGTGGATGCAGACCCGCCCACAGTCGCAGTTACTCCGGTTCGTCGAGTACGCACTTCATCTCGCCCGGCAAGCAGTTTCACGATATTCCTCAAAATACTCGAAACGACGCTATACACCCATGGCCGCTATCTGTGCAATCCTTGCCAAAGAATTTCAATCGAGAGTGCCCTATGTACGCACATTATGTGTTTTGATCGGGAACGTGTGTGGCAAAGCGGGCAACAGCGAACTGAATCCACTCAGCGATCCGTTCGAGACGGACACGTCAGTCGCTACCGAGAACGCTCCCGGCCGATCGGGGTAGATGAGGTTCGTCGATGCTGAAGCCGATCCACGTCGACGCAATCGTCGACCTTGCCTACGGTGCGTTGATCGTCCTCGCGATCGTCTTGATCGCGACGCTGGAGTTCGGCATCGGGATCGCCTTCGGCCTGGGGGTCTTCTCGGCGTACGTCCTTCACGTAGTCTGGAAGATGGCCCGTTTCGATCCCGACTGGATGACACAAGCGGTCGAGGAAACGGTCGAAGAAGCTGTCGATGAGACGGTCGAGAAGCAGATCAAAGAAGTACAGGAACAGGTCCAGGCCGTCGATGAACGCGTTGATCGTCGCCCTCGGGAAGACGAAGTTGAAGAGATCATCGAGGACTCGACCGAGAACGAGTCGGACCAGTAGGATTTTGAAGATTACTATCAGTGGACGATCGGAACCGGTATCTGAACTCGCTTCGACACCGTCTCAGCGACTCCCAGCTAGAAACCGGCCCACTGCATGCTCTCGATCTGCGCCATACCGATCACGGTCACGTCGTAGTCGCCGACACGGTCGATGATGTTCCGAACCGGGTGTCCGATGCCGACGATCATCTCGATCTCGCGGTCCCACTCGTCGGCCCTCGTGTGGGCACGGTCGAAAACCGGTTCGGCGCGTTCGGCGGCCGCCTCGTTGATGTCGTCCTCGAGCGTAAGGCTCACCGCATCGTCCATCATCATCGATGGGACACCAACGACGTGGAGGACGTGACCTCGGCGTCGGGATGGTTATCGAGCGCGTACTCAGGGATGTGCCTGACCAGAGTCGTCCATCGGAACGAGGATTCGCGAGAGCATGCACTGAGATACAGCAGTCAGGGACGTAAGTATCCCCTCCGTCAGGTGACTCCCGGGAAAATAATAAAGAACCCGTAGGCCAGGAGTGTCGACATCGACGGGCCGATGATCCACATCGAGACGTACTTGATCACTGCCCGAGGGTTGAAGAGGTCGCTGCCGTGAAGCACTTCTTCGGCCTCTTCCTCGCCGATTGGGGGTGTCGGCTCGTCTTCTATTTCTTCGGCGACGATGGCGCCCAGTTGGATCTCGCGGTCCTTCACCTCAGGAGCGCGGGTGACAGCCTCACGGAAAGTGATCGGCCGGGTTGCCCGACCCCATCCGATGCCAACGATCGTCATCACGGTCGCCATCACGAGGCTGATCGGGATTCCGATATAAGAGAGAGCAGTCGTGATCGTGGCTGCGGTCACCATGACGAATAGGGCCGCTAGCAGCGGGATATCGCTCAATTCGCCGCCGACCGACTCCATCGTGCGGCGGGCAATGGTGAACCCACCGAAACCGATAGCGAAAGTGGCGATGATGACCGCGGTATTAACCTCCAGTCCGGCTTCGCCGACGAGCGGCGCAGCGGCGTTCGGAACGTTACTCGCGCCAGCGCTGAACGCCATGTAACAGCCGATAGCGAGGACGAACGTCGTGCTACCGAGTTCCCGCCAACTCGTGTTCGGACCGAACGTAGGCTTCAAAACCGTTCCCTGTCGATCGAGAGTCAGCAACGGCCCATCGGATTTCTCGATCTTCACTCGTCGATTGACTTCCGGATAGACGTATCGCCCGATGACAGCGCCGATCCAAAAGCCGATGATCGGGGTGACGATCCACCACGAAATGATCTCTGCAATCGTCGCGTAGTTGAGGGTGTCGGTCGCTAACCCGAGTCCAGCGATTGCACCCACGGTCGTCATCGATGTCGGAACGGGGACGCCAAAGATATTGGCGACGAGAATTCCCAATCCGATGAAAAAGAGGACGGCAACGCCCGCCGATAGTGTGAGATTGGTTGTAATAATGCCTTCACTGAGCGTCGCCATCACGTTTTGCCCGACGGTAATGCCGCCGAGAAAGACGAAGACGGTCATGACGGCCGCAGCAGTCGTCTTCTTTACGATACCGGCACCGACGGACGGCCCCCACGTGATCCCCGTCGACGAACCACCGATATTGAACCCAACGAATATCGACGCAATGATACCTACCAGTAGAAGAGTTTCGACCATCGGCAGAAAGTACGACAGTATCGATGAAATAAGTGATGTATCCTCTCCGGACGAGTCTCGCTCATTATTAGCCACTTTCAGACGGTGATACGATAACTACTTTGATGTGAGTGACTACACTCTCACTGTCCCCCAAGACGGTTACATCGCATTCATTCGTCTTCGATAGACAGGTGATGCGACGCCCGACGACGAACCACCACATGACAGATCCGTCCCCGGGGCAACATGTAGCCACAGGATCCGTCCTTTGTCGTCCGTTTCGACAATGTGGCTCTGAGAAAAGTCGGCAACATCGTCCTCGCCGGCCGCGACAAGAAATACCATTTCATCACTCGCGAGGTATTCGTCGAACGCGTCCGCTGCATACCACTCCTCAACAGCTGTCTCGATCGTCTCATCGCTAAGGACAGCATACGACGCCGCTAACGACTTGCGAGCGATTCGTCGTACTGAATCTATCTCTGTTGTATCAAGCGGTCGAATCTCTCTCTATATCTGTGGACGTGAAACCGCATAAACGCCCGCCTTCCTCCAGTGTGAGCCCATTTCGACGTGATCGCGCGAGCGGAGCGTCGTGGGCCCAGTGTCGGTCGCGACATCGAGTGCAGTGCGCAGATGTCCCGCTATGATGTGCTGCTCGCGGGGATGAGCGGGCTGTATAGCGTGTCCGGTTACTCAGCCCTGTTTCCACTCGGACCAGTCAATATTCCTCGCTAGTTGGGATCTCGGTTGCTTGCGCTCTACTATGTTCTATCACGCGCTGTGAGGAGAGCAGGTGTCCCGATAAGTCAACCTCAGATATGAGAGGGTTGTCCCTGGTGGATGGAGACGACCCTCATTCCCGATATAACAGCCGCAGTATCCGCTGTCGAACCTCATCAGCGGAGTCGTATGTCTCGTTGTCGATCGGAGCAAATACTTCTTCGATTGATTTCCAGTCGCGCTTGGATTCGACCTCGCGGTCCCCATACGCCGTGACCAACTCGTCTACAGTCGTTGGATAGTCGTGGTCGTCGAGAGCCGCATCGAGATCACCAAGCTGGTCATCCTGGTCATGTGGCGGCTCGGTTTCGTCGGAACGCTTACGCGGCTCGGTGCCTTTCCGCTCTCGTTGGTGGCCCTCTTCATCACGAGCGTGCTTGTCTTGATCGTCGGTTGAATCGACCATCATAGACTGTAGAAGAGTGAAACGGATAACGCTGGGGCTCTTTGTTTCTCTTCCCCGGTCTCCCCCAATATATCCGCGCGTTCTGCCTGATGTAATATGAAATAATGTTTGCGGAATTCGGTCAGAACCATTTTTTGTAGCTCTCCATGAAAGCGAGAACGCTGTGATAGCTTACGCGCGTGTATGCGTAGAAGACCGATAGCTATCGGATGTCTCTCCTGACTGGGGAATGTGAACATGGGAACACCATTCGCTCGTCGAGCGGCGAACCCGTCCTATGAGAAACGCCAGAGCGGCGGCCCTCAGTAACTCATTCCTGATAGATTATACACTCACTTTTAGCTGAGTGTATAGTATATCAATACATATAATTTCATAAATATTATAATAGCTGCTTTCTTGGAACTTCCCTGTCTTCCAGCCATTCATTATCATCAATTGTGTCGTGGACATCTGCCGCACAGTTGATGTCGCAGATGAGGTACTACTCTCTCTCAAACAAGGTGTGTGGATCTGTCATTTTCACAGTGTAGACGCGGTCTCGGGGAAGATAGGTGTACTCATCATCACCATGATGAATCTGCCAGTGATCCTCACGATAGTTCAGATCCTCATCATCAACGTCATCTGAGACAATGTCATCCGGACCCTGATAGACAATCGTTGCCATGAAATAGTGGTGGGGAGCCACATACATAATATGATGGGTGAACGATTTTCGATGGAGCACTCACGCCTTTCCGTAGGACAGTAGTGACCGTCAGCAGGCCGTATGGGGTTTCTAAGCTCCTGTCCTCAGTATACGTGTACGTCCAGATGTGGACGTCGCTCAGGGAAAAGCATATCTGAAATATAAAAATGAATCAAATGCTCGTCACCGTCCAGTGACTAGTAGTGTCTCCGGCGCGGACGACGTTCGTCGCGCTCGGACCTTTCGGGGCCTGTTCGATATCAAATTCGACGTCCGTTCCCTCTACGGGATCCGCGCCGCCAATATTCTCCATGTCTGAGATCGGCTGGGTAGACTACTCATGCACAACTGGACTCGAAATCTATACCGGACATCTAAATGTCGCAGATGGCTGTGCATGACAAATCCGACCGACTTCTAAGATGATCACGGTGAGGCCCCCTGTTCGGTGTGCCGATCAAGAGTGATCATTTTTGGAACCTCTCTCGCTCGTGCTCTGTTCGATCGGCAATGGAGCCATCTATAATTGACTGGGAGACAGGAGCCAGCTGTGCAGGCCCGTAGTGGATGAGTAAGACAAGTGCAACGGTGCCGAAGATGGCAAGCAGCAGACTACCACCCGTCAGTGACATTGTTGCGCCCTCACTCCCGCCGACCAGGTAGTATGATGTACTCACGTTATAGCTAGCGTGAAAGAAGATCGCTGGGAGAATACTGCCTTTGACAGCGTTCGTAAGCCACGTCAAAATGATCGAGAGAGCTATCACACCCGGTAGATAGATCCACGGATTAACGCCGGTTAAACTGTGGCCTGGAAGTATCAACAGTGGCAGATGCCACACCCCCCACACAATACCGACCAGAAGACTTGCGGTGAGTGCACTTTGGGTCGCCTGCAGATGCGGAAGTAGAAATCCGCGCCACCCTGGCTCCTCGGCTATCCCGTTGAACAACAGAACAATTCCGATGTAGAAGGGAAATACTACCACGGATGGGATGGTAGAGAGAGTTACCGTCCCATCAAACAGCCAGACATGAGCTGCTCCAGCAAGAACAATCACAATAATGGGAATCAGGAGGGCTGCGAGATAGTAGCGCGCAGCGACGCGGATTCGGAATATATCCGACAGCCATGTTCGGAGGCTCTGACCACTCGTTTTGATCAGTAGCGCTCCACTGATGAACGGACCAAATCCGCCGATGGTGGTCAGTATGAACACATCAGTCCAAGCATGTAGTCCCCAGCATGACCATGAAATGGTATATACCAGTACAGTAAACGTCGCAAGCGGATAGCGGTCAATCAATCGACGGACAAGATTGTGTCCATCGGATATCGTATCTGACGATCGGTGAGAGGGTGTCTCAGACATGGTTCAGTTCATCCCGAGGGACGCTGACAGGGAGTATAACTCTAGTAGCGGAGTTCCTGGCTTGGGAACTGCTGTTCTTGTTTTATATAGTGCGGCTGCGAACACTGCCCTGTGGACGAGGAAACCGAGACGGACACGGCGGCAATCGCCGCCATCCTCGATGACGAGTACGCTCGGGAGATCCTCGCCGCGACCAGTATGGAACCAATGTCAGCGACGACCCTCAGTGAAACCTGCGACGCGTCACCTCAAACGATCTATCGCCGTGTTGACGACCTGAAACGCCACGAGTTACTCACCGAGCGGCTTCAGGTCGACCCGGATGGTAATCACTACGCGGTCTACATGGCTCGCCTCGATGCGGTCACCGTCCGATTGGATGATGGGACGTTCACTGTCGAAGTCACCCGGACGGAGCCTGATGTCGCAGACCGGTTCACTCAATACGTGGAGAATCTCAGATGAGACATCCATCCACCACCGGCTTCGATCAGCTACTCCTCCAAGTTGTCTCACCAGAGATGTCTCAGGTGAAAGTGTTGATTCTGGTTGTGAGCGGGGTTCTCGCCGCAGCGTTCGGTCTTCTCATTGGCTACCAGGCATTTCGAGGCTACCGTCGCAATCGAAGCAAGCCGATGCTGTACATCGCCAGTGGAATCGTACTGCTGACGACGGTGCCGTTCATCGGGTCGGTTCTGCTGGCCTCGATCGGGGGACAGAATCCGTTCATTACACTTCTCGTCGAGCGTCTGCTCGAATTCGCCGGACTTGCGTGTATCACGTATGCACTGTACGGCGATCACGACCAGACACAACCGCATGACGAACAACCACAAGAAAGACACTCAAATGCGAACCGATAACGACACCATCCAGATGACTGGTCACTCCCGGGCTTCATTATCATCCCGGAGTGCTCGATCTCGGCCGCCTTTACCGTGGACCAGAGCAATGAGAAACACCGCTCTATCGACCAGCATTCATGGAGTTGCTACATGATGTGGCTCCTCGCACTGACCGTCTCGGGAGTAACGAGTATGAGCAGATCCTTCGTCAGCGTCATCGTTCGTAAACAGACCTACCGGAACCTCGCTTATCTCGTGGTCGCATCCTCGCCTGGGCTGTATTATCTCTCCGTCCTTGCGTATGCGTACACCGGGATCGTCGAGAATGAGTTGCTGATCGTCCTGCTCGGAGTACCACCTTTGCTCGTCATACTCACGGCTTTCGGTCCACTGGCGTGCGTCCAACGATGGCTCACGACCCGGCTGCTCGGGATTGACCTCACGCCAGCAGCCCCTGATACGCTGTCCGCCAGCCCGGCGACGAGCGTCAGAGACCGACTCGTGGGCCCGCTCACCGCTTCCGAGCCACGGCGAAGCGTTCTCTTTCTGTGGGTGATCGCCACCACTGGGTTTCTCTGGCTGGCAACCGGGGGATACCTGCTGCTACAGGGACTGGCGTATGTGGCCACCCCCCTGTTTGCCCCAGAAGTGATGACACTCCTTGGTGTCACCAGTACGTCAGACATGTATGCACGGTGGACAGTCATTACCATCGAGGGTGACGTCTGGATCGCCGAGACAGCAGGAGCAATCATCGGGAGCTTCATTGATCTATCAATTGGAGCGAGTGCCACAGAGGTCCATACGCCAGGGATCGCCCTGCTCTTCTCAATCGGTGGAGTCGTACTGGTACTCATCTCCCTGTATCTGTCCAATGGCATTGCCCACAGACTGGGCCAGTTCGCTCAAGCGTTCCTTCGACCGGAGGTTGACACGCACTGGTGACACAATATCGGGTCGATTCGGCTCAAGTGAATCACTAGACGGCGTCGGATCGAGCTGGATGTTCAAAGAAATTGAAACAGGGGAAACTGTCGATTAAGCGCGAGGACTTCGGTGGAATCCGAACCGATGATGACTCAGTCACGGGATGTTCGTCGTGGACTCGGCTTCGAGACGCTTCCGCCCCAACCGACGTTCTGGCGCGCGTGGAACGAACGGTTCAGCGCGGACCTGCGCGACGCGTCGTATGAGGAGACGGAAACCGAGTGGCACACCGAACAGGTCCGCGATCGCTTCGACCAGTCGTCCCAGCGGCTCTCTCAGCAGACGAGAGCGACTCATCTGAGTGACAGTCCTGATGACGTTCGCCAAGCTTCGATCTCACTAGGGTCCGTCTGTAACTCAGCTGAGAGGGAGCTGTTGACTGTCGTAAGGGGCCGTCGCTGTCTCAGAACGACCTGTGTCCCGAGCAGTCGGCAGTTGGCCTTTGGGTAGCTGGTGCTTTAGCTCGTCGACGGTGCGGCCGGTACCGGTAGCTCAGGAGCTACCGGTGCTATCAGTGGTGTCCGCTCGGCGGCGACTCGGAGTACTAGACTGGAGTCCGGTGGTACTCTGGTTGCCGTGTGCCAGCCAGAGATGTCGGTCACAGGTGATGTCCCGGTCCCCAAACACCGATCGGTCGGCCTCGTAGTTGTCACCCTGCACCCTTACCAGTGCATAGCGGGACCCCCTCAGCCGGTCGTGGTGCATGGACACCTAGGGGACACACGGTGGGTTCATGAGCTCGTCGTTGCCGGTCAGTCCCCCCGGCAGGCTCGCGGTTTTTCTCATGCAAACCGGTGTGTGTTCGAGGCCCCAGCGGAGTGCCCAGTTTCACTACCCCACCCCACACCCCTATGGTGCAGTGTTGGATCCATGCTGGTATGCGGATTTCATCGGAAACACGGTGTGATACTCGGTGAGGTATCCCGCCGTCGGTGCCGGCTGGCTGTCCGGGCGCTCGTGGCCCCCCGAGATCCAAACTGGGCGTAGGATCGATCGGACAGAGGGACCGTCGGGGTAGTCGGAGCCAGGGCTGTGCTGGAGACGACATATCACAGTCCAAGGAGGCCGCTTCGAGAGCAACTACGCGCGTCGAGGAGCCGTGCCATGCGTCTCTCCGGGCGTCATTGTTCGGTACGAAGGTTCGTGATATCCATCATATCGGTGAGGAGGCGAGTTTCGAAATCGCCGTCTGCGACGATGAGTTCATCTCCAGTCGACCGTGCGGTCGCCGCGATCAGCAGGTCACGGGGAGCCATCCGTTCGCCATCAGCCAGCAACATATCCTGCATCCGTCCCGCTTCCAGCGCGATCTGCTCGTTCAGGTCCAGCGCTTGCACGCCTCCGAACTGCTGGCGCACTTCCATAACGTCAGTCTGCCCGCTTCCAACCACCCCATTCACGACCTCGAACACACACAAGGAGGACGTCAGGTACGGTTGAGGGCGTTCCTCAACAGTCTCAACGGTGTCAGGGAGGCCCTCCAACATATCGATAATGACAGAACTGTCGAGAAACGTCACCGTTCGAAGCTCTCCCGGGAGCGTTTCACGGCTGCCCGCGCGCGGTCGGCATCGTCCTCACTCCACGCACCGATGGCGATGGGCCGTTCACTCTGGGCGAGGCGGGCGAGGAGTTCATCAAACGTTTCATCCTCCTTCTTGAGGGTCTGAAGCATCCGCTTGGTGCCGTCGGAGACGCGGATTGACGTACTCATATGTATACAGACTGTATACAGACACAAGTAGCTTTTGCGGGTAGAGTACGGTAGTGTTCAGAGTAGCTGATTTAATCTCGGTGAGTGACTGTTCACTCGGTGCGTGCTTGGAGAATCATTGAGTGGTCTGTATTCCCACTCGGACACGCTCCGTCAAAGAACCAGATTGCCTGGAGGGTACTTTCTTAGCACGAATTGTCCGAACCAAGAATCGAATCGCTTCTCGACGGAGACTATATCGATCAACTGTTCCAGGACTACGAGATCGTTCCAAGCAGTTAGTTGAAATTTTTATTGTATATATTTTAAATTATTATCTATTCTTCTAATAATATATTTAGACGAATTACCTTACCTTTGTACTTTATATAATACCCATTGTCCGCCGGGGATTCGTTATACTTCGGTAACTTTTTCAATATCTGTGAAACTTTTCTATATTGTTCTCCCTCAAGTCTTTGACCTACTTTTCGAGGTGTACCGTCTTTCTCAACTGCTCGTCTGACCACTTTCTGTATCGGCTTTACATCAGCAATTCGATTATCGTTTGAAGGGATGACTTTTGCGCTTGAAGGGGGTGATTCTACTTCTTTCGCCTGAATGGGTCCACTGTCGTTACTCATGGAGTTGTTCGGTTGACTGTCATTTAAACTCGTTGTTTTATGATCTTCAGAGGTGGAGGGAGTATTAGCAAAACAACCAGCCGTAATTATCGCTGAAACTAATACTACTACTAATATCAATTTATTTTGCTCACTCATTTCTGATGGTATTATAACCTTAAACTCATGGCCATAAAAAACTAATCGTTCTTTGTCTTCAAACTCCTACATCTAGGGTACTCTCAACAACACTCATTCGATTACCTCTTGAATTGTTACCAACTCCCCACGCATGAATACCGGCGATATATATATAATCGCCGTCAAAGTCATAGTAAGGACCACCAGAATCACCGCCATCCAGGTTATAGCTTACTTCTATATCATAATAATCTACTGCAGTAATATATGAGCTTGCTGGACCTGATGTCCGTCCTTGGAGATTCAAATAGTCTGCCGTAGATGCCATATCATTAATACGATCGCGACCAAGAGTCCCTACCACTATTTCAGGTTTGTAATCACCGTAATAATCTGCTAATTTGTACCTGTTAGAGGTACCAGATGCTAAATCAATGGTCCCACAATCTTTTGTCCCGTTAGCAATTCCGCGACCACCACTTCCGATTTTGCTACCACCCTGGGGTTGGTATACGGATGATACCGAGCCACCATTCACGACATGTCCTGCAGTGACGAGAGTCTGTTGGTTATGAGTCCTATCAACTGCAGGCGTTCCAATTGTTCCATAAGCGTTACCCGCTACAACCTCACAACCCCCTGGGACTGGTCTGTATGTGCTATCGTAGTGGGCCTGTTCTTTCAGTGTTTTTTTCTTAGCGACCACAGGGATCTGCTCTCTTGTGGTTTTATGCTTACCCTGGCCAACGGCTCCCTTTGCTTTAGGGGGAATCCGGTCTTCCAATTCGTTGAAGTCAATATCTGGCGTGATTCTCGTCTCTGATTGACCTTCTACCGTTCTATGAGAAACTGAAACTTCCAGGTCTGGATTGCCTCTCCTTGATTGATTTGCTTGAACACCTACCCTGATCCCGTCAATGTCTTCAAATTTCTTCCTGATACGCTTAGCTGCATCGAAGGCCGTTTCGGTTCGAATCCACTGATCGCGAGGGATCGTATAATATTTTGGCTCTCTCTTGAGAGAGGCATTACCATTTAGAAATTCTTCACGATTCGTCGTGCGAACCCCATAAAGGCGAGGGATTTCATCTCCGGGGTTATCCGTGGTCTTTGCTAGGGCCTCGTGGGACATATACTCTAGCGCGGAGCCAGAAATACCCAAGGTTGCTAGCGACTTCATCATTCGACGACGACTCATCAAATGGAATTTTTCACCTTTTTTCTTCATCGCAATAAGAACTTACTAAGCTACCATATTATAATTTGCGGTCACTTTATAACTATTAATCAAAAATAATTTTAGAAAAATTTATATCCTTAGGGATAACAATCACGTCCTTCGAGATCGCAGATGCGATTCAGACTGCTCATCAGCTATCCTGTCGTATTCCGACAACTGGCTGCTGCTTACTGGATAGTCTCGAGAACAGTTTCTGCCATCTAGGGATCTCAACGATGTTGACCTTGCGCACAAAGCCGATAGGCAGGGCTGTAACGAGACTGAGTGCATACCAAAATTGACCGCTTTGAGCAGTCAAGAATAGGCGATTCGAAGAACAATGTCGTATATCCCTGCAATTCCTGACATGAATCGACACTTCAGTACTCATCCACTAGTTAGTCGTCTGACATCAATGCCTCACTGAGTTCAACACGCTCCCACCAAGGTACTGTTGACAAAGACTCGCTGGATCGTAGTGTCATCGATCGAGAGAAGACCCAACACGCCACACTGTCCGAAGCTGTCGGTGAAGAGGACTGGATCTTACCAAAGAACCGAGCCGCCTGACGACCACTACTCTGGGTAAGACGCGACCTCTCCCCTCGTACTGAGTGAGAAATCGATCAATAGTGGCACTGAGAAATACAAATTCGTCTATTTGGCAGGGGCGCAAGCGTAAATATCGAGTACTATATTGGTAATATATATGTTCGAACCCACAGCCCCTGATCCCCCTATCACGACGATTACCACCGCTGAACGTCAGGCGCTGCGGGAGTATCTCGGGAACTGTGTCGATAACGAACTCTTCGGCGATCCTCAACCGTTGTTGTTTGTTCTCATGCTGGCTGGGGAGAAACCAGCGATAGCATTTGATCCCCGCAACGAAGCGTTCCCTGAATATCCGTTCGCAGCTCGCCAAGGTGTCCGAGATCTGTGTGAGACGTTCGATCTCGCGCTCGAAACCCGTCTCGCAACGCTGTTTTGGGTCGTTGCTCCTGTTCATGGACGGCTTGATCTCTTGCCAACGAGTAACCGTTCGGAGCGATCACAGGCATGGGAACGCAGGCTTGGCGTTGTGTTCGGATACCCTCCTAAAGCGGTGGAATCATTTGTTGCTCGGTCGGAAGACTGGATGGCAGCGCGTGAGCGCGTCCATGATGGACAGTTTTCAGCTGAGGAGATGGCAGATGTTGGACTTCTCGGCCATCGGTGCGAAAACACCCAGGAGGGCTACGAAATGGCGATTCAAGACGGCCGACGTGTCCGTCGTCGCCTCGAACAACTGGCCGAGAAGTGGGATTTCCCTGAACTACAAACGCTCCTCAAGGCCCACCGGGACTATTTACTCGACCGAATAAAACGTAAAAACCCATCTCGTGATCAGCCAAACATCTGGCAGCCAGCGCATTTTGTGTTCTCGTTTTTGGCCTCTTTTGGATCGAATTCGTTACCATATTTGGAGCAGACAACTTTCTTTCCCATGTTACAGTATACCCTCATAATATTTTTATGTAAAATATTGTATATTATACTTTCATGATAAAATGCAGGAGAGACTCGAAGCTTGCAGACGTGTACAAGATCGTCGATAACATTACTTCTCGCTAGACTTCTGACCGGCGTTGGCATATTCTCTGACGCTCTCCACAAACGCTCGATACTCCGCGCTCGGATGGCGATTAAATCGGCTCATAGAGCTACTTTGTCCATCGATTCGGTGATATTTATCTCGGTCGATGCAACGAGTACGACTCGGTCATGGTCAATGTCACATCGCACCATGGCGAGAAGGTATAGTTTCTCGCCAGCCTGGAGAGAAGCGGGTAACTTTAAGATAATTGTATGGGCGAACAAAATAGGACAAATGGGCGAAACAACTACACTCTATTGTTGAGTATCGATAGCCGAATAGGACCTCTTTCATTAGCGCTAACTCACCAATGGGTACGCCATCGATGGGCGTGGTGGAGCCAGTCGACAACATGGTGTTCGTTGACAACAGACCAAGACAGAGACCGGGTAGGAGGGCAACCGCGAATCAATGACCACGATTGAGGCCAATATCTTTCTGGGATATAATAGTAAACAATAATTATTCTACGATTCCTCAATTAAATAATGACATTTAGAATAGTTTATAATAATTTGTAGATTTGAATTTCTCTGATGGCCTTAAATCAGCCTGAAACGGCCAACTAAAGCGATTATTTATTATATAGTTATATGTATATTATAATATTATAGTATCAAAAGAATTATAAAGAGTAGTCTAAAAGAAAGTAATGAGTATGGATAAGAACATACTTGGACGACGGCGCTTCTTACGATCAATGGCCACCGGTGTCATCGGAACCGTCAGTGGAATAGCCGCTACTGAAACGGTAGCAGCAGCAGACCCTGTCGGTGAATTGCTTGTATCCGCTGAGGGTAATAATAGTTGGTTCTATCGTATTTCTACAACAGACGCGGCCAATCGACAGGAGGATCCCAGAAAATGGGCTAAGGCTGATGATAATGACGAGATTTCTGGTCCAGGGGTCCGGGGGAATATTAGTCCAGGCTACGAAGATAATTACTGGTTCCCCGAATCTCCTCGGCACTTCACAGTAACTCCGGACGGAGGGGATTCGTCCTTAACAATTTCACGAGAAACGGTGGGAGCATCGATGATTAAGGTCTCGGCTAGCGGTAAAAAGTATAATTACACCCTCAAACTCAGTAATGAAATACAGAAGGGGAACGGAGCTGAGTCGAATGATACAGTTGGCACGGATACGGCTTATGGCACTGTTAGCGCGGGGTGGAGTGATAATTACGTGGCTGGTGGTTATATTAAATACGTAGCTATTCACCTCGATAGCTCTGCGACGGGTCTGCAGGTAGATTTTAAACCACTCTAAACCTTGGTGTATACAGCGTTTCAACGTCAACGAGTGCTGTGAGGCGCATTATTGTGCACAATTCGCTGCGATGTTTACTCGGACTCTTTTGCCCACCCAAAGGCGGTCGAGATCGTGGCCATTCGTGGGTCCGCTGCTCGTCACTCACTGAATGTTCGACTGGGCAGCGAGGGGTGCGCTACTCCTTTAAGTCGTTCTGGCGATACGGTGAAGATATAGACGAGGTCTCGTGCGTGTTCTCAGTTGGTAGGCCTTGAGACAGATGATTTGTCTCACAGGGAAGGATTTCGTCTTCTCGAGATTCAGCTACCCGTTGTAGGGTCCGTCCTGATTGTATTCTATTTGTATGTTGCATGATTTTCCCATGGATAACATGCAATATCGATTCATTATTCGATCAATCGATGGTGTGAGAGTATCGAAATCGGGTTTCAGAACGGTGGTTTGAGAAGAATTATATGTTTCTATACATTCACAGGTTCGTCTGTAACCATGTGAATATGTGTGGGTATCAGCTTTGTATCTGTTGATTACGTGGCCGCCGTTCAATGGACCTTCCTGAGCCCCTGACTAACTGGGGGTCGACAACTGCCTCCTCTGTCCCGTGAGGTGGGCTGTCCCTTCCATCTTCGCTTCACCAGTGGTGTTCGTAATCGGGTCGTCAGTGGAGAAATCAATGGGGTCGACTGATCGTCAGAGGATTTGTTTGTCTGATCGGATCTTCGATCGACGATCGACATTTCTAGCGACAGCAAGTATTTTCTTCTTGGGCGGTAGATACGATAGATAATTGGTATTTATCCGAATGTTCCCTCTCCGAGCAGTCATTCTTTGCTGTTCTTGAATGCTGGATGGCGATTGTGCTGCTCAGGGGCGGTTGTCGCGTTTGAACGTCTGTCGATTGGCAGGGGTGCGGCCAGCAATCGTCAGTCTCTGTGAACCGGTGAATTGCAACCGGCCTGGGTGCCCCTCGTTGTCGTTGTTGTTCGTGTCTGTACTCGTCTCCATCTGGGCCTGACAGTCGAAGATTCGGACGGTAGTGGTTGGGTTAGTGTTTGGTGGTGCTGGGACAGTCGGAGAGCCGGTCGACACTGTCTGATGAGGATTGGAACGCGGTGGACAGTGAGGACTTCCAACAGGCGGACAGTCGCGGAATTGGACGCTAGAGTGACAGTCCCATGGGAGACAGAGCGGTCAGCTGGGGGATGCAGCTGGTGGACAGTCGGGCAGCTATCGCTTGGTGCTGCTGGGAGAGTTGCATCAGTCCTATTTACAGGGCGCGCCATCGTCACTGGGTTAGATGGGGTTGCTTGCCGGACGCACCTCAACTATTGCATATAGTGGCATCCCTGACGATCGTCGTCATTGTGCTCGAGAAGATCGTCACTCAGGCTGGCACCCTCACCGGAGTGACGCAGCTAGGCACCCCCAGGTAGTTGCAGCTGATGGGCGCCCATGCAGCGTTGCGGTTTTTCTCATGCAAACCGATGTGTGTTCGAGGGACCCCAGCGGAGTGCACGGTTTCACTACCCCACTACTGTGGTGCAGTGTTGGACCTGTACCGGTATGCGGGTTTCATCGGAAACACGGTGTGATACTCGGTGAGGTATCCCGCCGTCGGTGCCGGCTGGCTGTCCGGGCACTCGTGGCCCGCAACTGAGACCCAAACTGGGCGTGGGATCGATCGGACAGAGGGACTGGTGGTCGTCCCAGAGCAATCCGCTGTTGAGCTAGTGTTCTCGTCAGACGATCGGGCCCAAGGCCCGACTTGACTGGGGTTGTCCTGTGAGCAGTGGGTGCTGTCCAGCACCACCGTCGTCGTCAATTGCCCCGATGCTCTTAGCGGTTCAGTCCTGACCACTACTGGGAAATCCATCCCGGCATACGGCATGCTTCGCTGGCAGGGCGCGCTAGCGCCAGTGACACATCACTCGATCGCTGGCCGGCCACTCTGGCAGTGGCCGGCTGATACTGACACACCCCCCTGGTGGGTATCCTTCAGCCACCCTGCTGATCACAGTCAGATATCTAATGTATTAATTACTCTATGGGGAATATCCACGCTCGAAAACCAACGGCGTTGCCCCCCCTCTATATCAGTTGGTTTTTCGGGAGGACCCTAGACCAGATCCAATTCCGTCTGGCGATGAACCCCTGACCCCTGCCGCCGTATGATTGTTTCCTATAATAAATATATGAATAAAAATGTGAAATTTGCCAACCCCTGACCAGCTACGCCGTATGGCGATTTTGAGACATATTATTACAACATAATGGTATTACTCACTTACTTATGGAATTGGGTGTGCCGAGGAAATCTCTGTTGGTGAGCACACGGATTTCTCCTCGGTACTCTCCGCAACAGACCTGATTGTGTGTTCGTCCATTCGTACGTAACTCAACACTCACCACCGCACTCAACTCTCCGCTATCGACTGACTCACGAAGATAATCGAGCAACCGATATCTCTCAATTTCATGAAACTCTCAAGAAAAACGCACAAACGGGGAACGGGACTTCTTGACTCGAATCAGCCTGTCTTCATGGCTGTGATAATGATGACCCCTCCGCTACTGGGTACAGGGACGATGTGTATCTGCGTGGCGTCGGACTGATTTCTGACCTTCTACTCTACTCTACTCCGTCCAGACGCTCGTGTGGGAAGCAGTTTCTCTGGATTCCCATCACCTTCCCTGAGTGTCTCCTGATCCAGCTGTCCTGTGTGGTACTCACGGTTCTCTCATCCTGTCAGCAGTGAGTACTCAGATGGCCGACGTTGCTACTTATATTCTCGCCTCGACCGACTATCAAGAGATTGCCATCAACGTACGGCGATCGGCGAGTGACCCAACGAACGCGATGTTGATGCCGCGGCTGTCGATCACTACGCAGATCTCGGACACTCCGGCTCCGATCCTGATCGCGAGCAATTCTCGAAATTGCTCGCGGTCATCGAGATCGGCCAGTACGAACAGTAGTCGTCTGGGGAATCTCCCAGCTGGCTCGCCTCAACAGCATCTGCCAGCAGTTTTCGAGACTTGCCAGAGGGATCGGAGGGGGGCGTCCGACGTGCGACTGCTCGTATCCCTCACCCTGAGGCGTCTGACGACTCAATAGAGCCAAAGAAACACTGTCACCTAAGAGAGGACGTATACGCTCGTCTTCAAGTACCAGTATCCACGAGGGACGATGTGAATCAACCACTCAGGACGTGAGTTACTGAAGTGCACGTGAGCGAGCGTCTCGATCCACTCAGAAAGGGTATCACTCCGTAGTATCAGGCAGTGGCCGAAGCACTCCATACCAGAGTCGGTAGCCGATGCGGCCGAGACTGCCTCCGATCGAGAGATTCCTCCATACGGCCTCTGCTCGGGGGAGCACTCGGAAACCACCAATACCCACACCGATTGCGAGTGAGACAGGACGCCACCACTTCGTTCGAAAGCCCCCGTGATCGTGATCGTACGCCCAACAAAGGATTGCCTGAAGCAGTCCCCCCACCACCAACCACCGCGGAACGACTGCAATCGACTTGGTTGTCTCGGTAGCATGCCGCCACTGATACACCTGAAGAGGAATAGAAAGCAGTTCAGTGAGGAACGCGATACGTGCTCGTGTTCGCCGACTAACCATACTCGTTAGATCCGGGCGCGTGACTATAACTGTCCGGTCGCTTGCCATCAGTGCCATCGGGGACAGCCGTTTGGACCCTGTTCGTTGCACGGCTGGCACGTCCTCTTTCGCAGGGAACGCCAGGACTGCTGCGCCTCGAAAAAACGAGTCGTGATGCCGACGGTCCCGATGGAGGAGACGTATCCGATGGAACAGCCCGACTGGATACTGCCCTGTCTCCGTACCAGCAGTCACTCAGCTTGTTCGAACAAGACACGGTACGGAAAACACGCACAGAACCTCGTCTATATCTTCACCGTATCGCCAGAATCACCTAAAGGAGCAGCGTACTCCTCGCTGCCACCCAGGCAGTCATTACTGGCCTCGTCCCGATAAGCAGTGCTTCCTCGCTCGGTGAACATGCGGATACTATGGTGAATGCACGTCTCTTGGACCGTCGTCAGGTCGATATTCCCTGTGAGACTGATGAAATTCACCTTCTCGGTATTTTCGAACACATCAGTGCGGTAGCGCAGAGTCCTCTTCCTAACGGAACTGCACTCAGGCGCTGTAGGAGTGGGGAGCTCGTCGAGCGGAATCGCGTCTCCAAGCTGTTGGAAGGCTATACGCAGAATACTCAGAACGCGGCGGCCTTGAAACAGGCTCGCGATCAAGACCTCGCTGTCCACCCGGGACAGGATATCGAGTACGTGGTCGACTCCTCGAGACAGGCCTCACGTTCTTTGTGCTCGGCTAGCGCTTCGGTATACGTGGCTGAGTCTCTCGCCGCTCTGCTAAACGACAGACCTGCCCATTCCGATAGCCAATTGGGATTCGCTTCGACGCCATCGAGAGCGCTGGTCGTTTACGTGCTTCTGGCGATACGGTGAAGATACAGACGTGGGTCCGATCGCTGCTTCTCCGTGATCATTCCCCACGAACTGTCTCAGCACAACCATCAATCGGTCGATGAGCTCGCCACATGTCGCACAGTAGCCCTTGGGACGTCGATTACGAGCGAGCCAGTTCTAGGGCGACTAGTTCGACTGTCACGACGTCCCCTCCACCAGTTCCGCGAGGTTCGACAACGAGTCGGTCCACCCTTCGGTGGCGTCTCTCGGAGGGATAGCCTCGGGAATCCCCTCTTGACGGACGGTGACTTCGGCCCCCTCAGGAACCTCCTCGAAGGTGACCGTCACCGTCATCTCTCCGGCCATCGCCGGGTCGTCGGTCTCGAACGAATCGGTGTAGACGATTCGCTCTCCCGGCTCAAGTTCCTGATACGTGCCACCAAAAGAGTGGTCGTAGTCCGCGAGCTCCTCCGTCTCGCCCGTGAACGTAGCACGGTACGTCCCGCCCACTTCGGGTTCGAGGTGGTGGACCTCGGCGGAGAAGCCGGTCGGCGGAAACCACTGGGCAAGCTCGTCGGGATCAACGAAGGCCTCGTAGACCCGCTCGGGAGAGGTCTCGATAACGCGGCTCACCGTAATGCTCCGCTCGCCGGTCTGGTTGTCGGTCTGTTGTCCGTCGTCGTTACCGTTGGTTGTCATTGGTTTTCATCCTCCAGATGGATGGCCAGCGCGTCGAGTCGGTCCTCCCAGAAAACGCGGTACCGGGTGAGCCATCCAAACGCGGCGCTCAGAGGCGCAGCGTTGAGGTGGCAGCGGCGAACGCGGCCGTCCCTCTCGATGTCGATCAGGCCGGCATCTTCCAGTACGTGAAGGTGCTTCGAGACAGCGGCGAGAGAGACGTCGTGCGGTTCGGCCAGGTTGCTGACGCTCGCTGGTCCGTCGGCTACCTGTTCAAGGATGTCCCGACGGATGGGGTGGGCCAGTGCTTGGAAGACCGCATCAAGGTCGAGATCGAGGTCGTCCGGCAGCCGTTCAACCATCCAGTTGAATAGATGCTGGACGTATATTTAACTCTTTAGTTGAACATCGCTGTTAGAATTTCTACCTGTAGCTCGCGGGATTGCAACATCATCACGATAATGTCTGTGATGCCATCGGCGGTAGCGCGTGCCGTAGGGCCCTACGAACTACTCAGTCAGTTAGAGTCGCCGCTCGACCAATCGGCTGCATCCCTGACGGGCTCAGAAAGGGTCAGGCTGCCTCGGTAACCGGGAGAGCATGCTCTCCCATGCGCACTGCACTTCGCGCCGTGAACATTCTCCGACCCCGCTTTCACTGAGTGTAGCGAGGCGCGCAGCGTAGTCTTCGTGAGCGCAGCGAACGAAGGCAGGAACGTCGCAATCCGTGCAACGAAGTGAGCAGGACTGTCTTCCATGGTCGCGGGGTGCCGAACGGCCGAGGGCTTTCAGGTGTGAGGTCTCAGCTGGTTTGCTCCGCGTTCAACTCTCGCAAGAACCATCCGGCCGTCGTTCCGATTCGGACGCCATCGATGTTGCGCATATCCAGGTCGACCGTGGCTGTCCGAAACGGGTAGTGCTCGACGAGCACACGGTGGATAACAGTGCGGACAGCGTCTGCCCCATATCGATCAAGGATAGCAGCCATGCCCTCGTCGAAATGTGCGTCTTGGTGGTCTTCACGCGGCTCCCGGGCTCGTTCAAGGACGAGTTCGATTACGCCGTCGACCGATGCGTGTGCTGGATCCCCCGTACGTTCTCGAACATCGTAGAGGGCGTCGGTATCGGTCACGAGGAACACCTAGTCACCGTTGAAGCCGTCAGTGAGTCAGACGCCGCCCCTTCGAGACGGCACTGACGGCGAATCTCCGCGAGAGCGTCCTTGAGCGTCGCGAGGTCGTCAATCGCCGTTGCCTCACCTATAATGTCGTCGAGAAGCGCGCTCGCTCGACAGCGTCGGTATCACCCTCGGTTGTCTCGATCGAGTCGATGACCACTGACCGCTCCTTAGTCCAGCCACACGCCCAGCAATTTCGGGCGACGATGATTTGCTTGCCTTCGTCGCTGGCGAGCAGTGCATCCGCCACTGATGCTGAGAGCAACTGGTCCGGCCCTACTTCCATCGTGACGAGGCCGCCACACGCTGGGCACTCCATACCGATACCGAGTACCGCTGTCGCTTTCAATATGTAGCGTCAGTACCATTTACTCACACGATGTCGAGAGGACTGTCGTAGCAAGACAGCTCATCTTCAGAGACCGAGTCCGATGGAGGCCTCAGGGAGTGAGAGTGCGGTTGGCCCAACTGGGCGAACGATTCGTACACCTTCACATTCGTGTTCGAGGATCCTCACCCATCCGATCCGTACACCTGCTCGAAGGGCTCCTCACGTGCCTCCTCGACAGTTCGTTCGAGATCGTCCGAATCGACCTTTTCGCCGAGCGCAGCAAGTTCGGCGTCAATATCGCTATCGGATCGGCGGCTCTGCTCGGCCTGCGCCAGCAGTTGCTTGAGCCGAAGTGCAGCGATTGCCGTGTTGTCATTGAGTTCTCAGAGATGAGCGCGGCAGGCTTCCTTGATGAACTCGCTCTTGTTGGTGTAGATCCCCGTTTCATCGAGGAACCGCTCGATCTCAGTGTCGAGCTCAATCGGGAATTTGACGCTGACACTCGCGTATTTCATGGTAGTACCATCGTGCTACGGAAACGTACCAGTCGAGGGCACCGGACTTGGAACGTAATTCTACTCCAAGAGACCCAATAATTGGGCGACGTAGGGGCTGTTCTCCCAACTCCGATGCGGGCTAATCATCACAATGAGCGTCCGTGCCTCTTCATGGGTCATGTGGTCGTTGCGAGCGTAGTCACAGAGCAACCGTGGTGTCGGGACGATACGCGGGCCCTGTAGGACCGCATGGATGAGCGCGAAATTCGTCCCGCCGAACTCGTCGGTCAGAAACCCGTCGACGTTGAGGGCGTTCGCGAGAACGATGCCGTCGGTTTCACCATCGTCGAGGCCGAACGTCGGTCGTGACTGGGGCGTGTCGACTCGCTCATAGGGATCATCGACCGTGTAGTGAGTGCGAGCGGCTAAAACATTGGACGCTGCAGCACCGTGGATATCCTGGTACTGGGCCATGTCACGGAGCTCTGCAACAACGTTCGGTGGAACGGAGACGTCACACGAGGTGAGGAGATACTGGAGGGGATCCGGAGCGGTGTCGGTGTCGGAGGCTGCATCGGCTCGTGGGACGGCGAGACTAACCAGCGCACTCGTGTCGGCGACGACTGTCCGCAGCCGCGGCCTGCTCATCGCTCGTCGCCGTCCGCGGTATCCACCATCGTCGCGTCGTCGCCATAGATGGTGCCGTCAGCAGGCGCAGCGAGATCAAACGGTTCACCCTCGAGATCTGCTTTGAGGAGCCGGAGCCGTTGGGCGGTTTCAGCGCCGACCAGCTGTTTGACCGCCTTGAATTCGAGTTGGTCGTCGTAGTACTTCGTTGCCACTAGTTCTTGGAATGTCTCGCTGTCGGCAGTCTCTTCGATGTACTCGCGAATCGCCTCGACGAGGAGGTCCGTCCGGTCTTTGTCGAAGAGCTCCGCAATCGCGTCGAGACGCTCGACGAGGTACTCCGGGGACTGGAAGTGGACCCGGCGGGACTTGTCACTCGCGCTCATTCTATGTGCAAGTTCTGCACACATCCGGATAACGGTTCCGGTGTATGCACATATCTTGCACACGAATGTTGGAGCAATGGTTGACCGGGCTGGTGGACGGCTCCTGCGACGTGGCGTCACGAACGAGATGCTCGTCGAGATTGTGCGTCCAGTACGTTACAGGCCTGCCCGGACAATAGCGGGCACAGCGGTGTGACGAGCCCTTGAGATGGGGTAATATTGGGGTCAAGCTGGAAGGGGAATCAATAGGACGTGTCGATAAGAATGCACCCACTGGCTATAGATCGTAGGTGGACGGGGTGTGTGCGGTCAAATGCCGTGTGTGGTATCTACACCGACTTCTGATCGATTGATCTCAACGGGTGAGAGTTCCAAACACCCGTGCTTCGGCTTCTCGGAGATGGTCCCAGCAGTCGTGGGCGCGATCTCGACGACCGCTGCCACGTCATCAAGCGTCGACTCTCGGGGAACACTGTAGTACCCCACTTCGACGGCTGCCTCGAGTACCTCTTGCTGGCGCGTCGCTAACACCCATGTGAACGACGCTTCGAAAACAGCGTGACTGGAAAGACATCGCAAGTTGAGTCCGTGAACGAGATAACCGAACCTGCCAACGGTGCGGGATGGATGAGTCGGATCACCATAGTAAACTCCATGTCCGCCACATCAAGCCGGTGTCCGATTTCGATGGCGAATGCGAGGGTGAGGTTTAATTCTCAAACCGCTCCACCGAGAACGCACTCGCGTCGACTGGCGGGACGTCATTGACCACTAACGCCGCGGTGATCTCACCGAGTTTCGTACTTTTCCAGCAGTCGTTTGATCGTCCAAGAAAATCGACACTGTACATGTGCCATGATAACAGACGACAGAGTGAAACGTCTCTCCGGTATACATTGAGTGAGGGAGACTAATGGATGAACTCGGTTACAATATCAGTGGATGCATGGGTGTGCTCATGATTCACCTCGCTCACCGGTCGAACTCACGGACAATCGTTCGAACAGTAGCTTGCCGCTCTGTGTCCGATACATCATAGCCATCAACAATGAATAACGAACATTACAAGCAAACGGTAGAAGCTCGGACGGTCGATGGTATCGACACGCTGGTCAGTACGGATCCAGGAGAGATTTTTATTGATCTTCCAGCGTCGAATCCACGGTATATTCGTGTTCAGGAAGGTGATCGTATCCAAGAAGGCGACGTCAGCACCCGGACAACTGCTGAGATGGCCGGGCCGCTGCTCACGCATTGGCATATCGAATCGATCACTGCAGAGACCGTAACGGGGACGAACATCGATACAGGCGAGACGCAGGAATGGGATCGAGAACAGTTGATTCAACATCTTGGAATCGGTAAATTCAGTGCAGAACTGAAGACGTTCGACCGGGTGAGCGTCACTGAAATCGAGGAGTGGGATGAAAGATACACTACCGAAGGCGCTGAAGAGGTGAAACCGTATGTGGTCGTAATTGTGTATGGCAACAACGGGGAGAAGTTTACACAACTGTACGCGGCAACCGAGACCGGTGACTGGGATTCATTGGAAGTGGTACAGCGGGATACGCGCATTGAGCACTTCAGCGACGAGTTACAGAACTACTTCGATGACGCCGTACGCAAGACTCTCGAGGTCGAACAACGGTATCACTAAGCCCCCTCGTTGCCGTCGGAGCCGGGGCCACAACGACACACTTCTCCCCTTTGACGGTGCAGAAGGAATTCCTTTTGCGTACACTGTGCAGAACCGGTGTGTATCATAGAACCCCGGGCTGTGCGGTAGCATGAGCACGAGAGCGAGCTCGTTGTCATTGGACCGGCTCTCCCTCAGACAGAGACAGCCCAGCGAGTACGTGTGGAGCGGTGATAGACGGCTCTGGAATCCGACCGACTGAATTGCTTGCACAGACTGTGCTCTGCCAATCATTGCACAAGTTGTGTGAGTGGACAGAGGAGAGCCACCATACTAACGGTCACCGTGCCCAAAGGGTAGATGTCTGGGAGACAGACACCACTACAATGAGCAAATTCAAAACGGCTCGTCGACTGTGGAACCGGCTGCCATCGAGCGTCAAGCGACGAATCATCAAGAAAGGACGGAAGCTGATTCGACGAAAGTAATCGATATGGAATCCGTCGTCAGTTCCTCTCTGTCGCGTGGTCGGAGACGAACGCCTGAAAAAGCTTACTCCCAAGCACTGCTGCTTGACCGCCGTCGCGACCGGTCACCTTGACGATATCAGAGCCGACGCAGTGGGGTGCGAGCGCTTGCACCACGTCGTAGGACATACATATAATGACGTTCGACGCTTTTCTATTCTGGAAATGGTTAGTGACTGGACTGTATATACTGAATGCTTCTTGGGTAGTCAAGACGAGATTCAGAACGTACCGATATTTTAATTCGGCGGTGAGCGTCTCGGGAATCACAGACTGACAAGAACGCCGCACGGTTCTGTACATAGCTCAGAAGGTCGGTTATATCGACGACCCTTGCACTGTGTCGAGCAGCGTAGACGGCCCTCGCGATGCGTCGGGCCGTCCCCCGCAAACCAGCCCCTGGACGACCGGTTTGTCCGGTAATCATCGACCAGAATATATCGTAGGTGAGTGGCGACGCTGTCGCTGCTGGCGACTGAGCCGCCCACAGCGATGGCTCTCCATCGATTCCAACATGGTTTCCTCGTCCAGACCAACAGTGTGGCAGAGAATAAATCTATTATGCCACGAAAATGTGAGGAATCAACCCTCCCCGACGCAGCCCTGCGTTCGACAAGGCACTTTCATTCCATGACCATCAGTGTCTGTCAAGCGAAATAATTACTAGTACTAGACACGGTAGGATAGTATAACTAACAGAGTTATGTCTAATGACGTGGTTCTTGGGATTGACCTTGGGGCGATGAATAGCACTGTTGGCGTGATGGAGACAAGTGGTCCCAAAATAATCACCGATCAGAACGGAGTGACCACGATTCCATCTACTGTCGCTCTTCCTGATGATGGCGAACCGATCGCAGGCACAGGTGTGAAGCAGTTCGCTCGTGACCGCCCTGATCGCTCCGTTCGGATGCTCAAGCCACATCTTGGAGAACCCATCACTGTCACGCTCGGTGATAACGACCTGACTCCTGAGTCGCTGACAGCGGTGCTACTTCGTACACTTACGCAACACACAGAGGCCACGCGGGAAGTGTCGGTTGATCAAGCCGTTATGGCTGTGCCTTCGTTGGCATCAAATCGTCATCGCTCTGGAGTCCATCGAGCCTGCGAACTCGCCGATCTTGCACTTGCTCGCGTTGGTGATGATGCATGTTTAGCGGGACTCGGATACGGCTGGACAATCGGCAATGATGCAGATCGGCTCATGCTTATCTGCGATCTTGGTGCTGCGACGTTCGATGTCGCACTCATGCGAATGGGAGGTGGTGTCTACGAGTTTCTCGCCACAGCCGGTGATCTAACTCTCGGTGGTGATGACTGGACCTGGGCGATCGTTGAGTGGCTCCTCTCCGAATTCGCAGAGCAGCATGATGCCTCGTCTGCTAGTACCGTTCGCAACAACCGCTACACGCTTGATCGACTCTACCACACAGCTGAAACGGTGAAAAAAGAGCTGTCAGAAACATCCGAGACGGAAATCACGCTTCCATCACTACTAACAACATCAGCGGAGTCGTTGGGATTGCAGACGACATTATCCCGTTCGACATTCGAACGCATCACGCAGGACCTTGCTGCTCGCCTTGTCGAACCGATTGCGAATGTACTTGCAAGCGGTGACTTCGATTCCGCTACGATTGATGACATCCTGCTCATCGGCGGGGGCTCCCGATTACCAGACGTCCAACGAACTATTTCCCAGACAGTGGGACGGCCTGTTACGCCAGCAGCTAATGGGACAGACCTCGTTGCGCTGGGGGCAACAGTGGAAAGTGGAGTGATACACGGAGACGTCGACGATATAGCCAATCTCTCACTCATCACACGCGCAATAGGCACTGAGACACACTGTGGTCGATTCGAACCGATTATTGAAAGAAACACTACTATTCCGACTAAAGAAACAAAGATGTTTGTCACAGCTATCGATGATCGAACATCGTTACGTATACCGATTTTTCAGGGGGAGAGCAGTATCGCGGCTGAAAACGAGTACTGTGGAGAACTCACCCTAACAGACATCCCTCCTGCGAGCGCGGGGGAACAGGAGGTCAGCGAGCATATTCCTCGGGAAAAACGTGGAGACAACCACGAATCCACTCGTCAGGTCGTCCCAGAAGTGATTGCGCGCGTTCGACGGCTCGTACCGCCAGCATCTAGAACTGGTTCATCAGTGTCGACGCACAGTCAGTCGGTTGAAGAAGTGGATCACACTCAGTCTCCTCTCGCCGAACGACCCGGCGAATCCGTCACCGGTTCAGGCGAACATCCCCCCACCGACGAGCAGGCTGAGACGAGACAAAGGTGTGTCAAACAGCTCATTCCTGTTCGTGATTCGATCGCACAAGCACTCGCTCACGTTAGCAACAGCGACATTCACAATGGGATCGAAGCTATAGCGAGACAACTCGATGATGTGTTCGAAACGATGAACGTGACGGTTTTCTCTCCCGCTCCTGGCGACACAGTTGATCCACATCGCCATCAGGTAGTTGCAACTGCCGAGAGTGACGTTCCTGCACGTACGGTTATCTCTGTTGAGAGTCCTGGCTATCTAATGAATCAGCAGGTCCTTCGACCAGCACGTGTCGTCGTGAGTCAAAAGTGACTCGTCTGAGAATGGTCCGAGCGAGACGATGCTCTGTATTACTGTGGTGGCCTGCCAGTCCTCGACGTTCGCGGACTGTTCATGGATGATGCGCTGATCGTTACGACATCACCGACCGCGTGCCCCCAACCTTATCTGCCACTCGGTATCAAGAGTGAATTACTTAATGTATCTGATATCACAGTAGAGGTTTCGTAGTGGAAGGAATTTATCCTTTCTTCCCTCTCTATCTTTGGGTGGTGAGGGAACCTAGTAGATAACAGCAGAAACATTACTATCTCTGGCAAGATATATTGAGGCGATATCTAACGATACTATGGACATTACCCAATTCGAAAGCCACTACCCGACCTTAGCAAATGTACTACCTGCCGGATTTTGGGCCAATGTCGAGTCCGACCATGTCCTCAAATACACTGTTGGACGCGATCACACCAGAGCGCTCGATTATATGTCCAAGCTAGTGCAACAGACTCCGTGGAAAGACATCCGGACATCCTATGATGGTGAGCTCCACCATCGAAACGCGTTTGATTCGTTTTTCTCTCGGAGATGTGGGGGTACATTGCAATCGACCGCTGGTTATGCGATAGTGTCGCTGTAGCAGATCTTCCTGAGACATCGGGAGTACCTGATTTCGAGTGCGGCCAGATCGACGTGGATGCTACGCGACTCCACGAATCTAAGGAAGAATATCGGATCAAACGGCGACTTGAGGATCTCTTTGATGACCGATCCTATATCGGAATTCTCACTCAAAAACCCGGGTTCGATAAGCAGGCGTCAACGGGTAACCAATGGAGTGAAAACGAACGTCAGGTTGAAGAACTGCTTCAGAAGATTGAGGATATAGACCCAGAGGATCCAAGTTCGATAGAGACGGATGTTCTCAAAATAGACTTCACCGAAAAATCGGATGGTTCCTTCGGGTTCATCTCCCGTTGGGAGAGAATAGCACAAATCATTCCTGATCGAGAAGAGAAAATCCCTCGTATTCTGAAAAGCAAAACGAATCAGGTTCGTGAAGGCCGTCCCTTTGTCGTCTTTATTGATTGTAAGCTGAAGTCGATTGACTCTATCAAAGAGGTTGTCTGGATTCTTATCGGCAGCCCGCATGGATTTGCCTTTGAGTCTAATATCGAGGTTTCAGACGAAGTTTGTGCTGCTCGCTCTGAGTGGGGAGACTATCTCGAAGAAATCGGAGCGATTCCGGCTAGGTCAGATTCATACACAGCGATCCGTCCTGGTGAAGAAGGGTTATTTGTAGCTGATGAACTGAGTGGCATCGCAGGTGTCCTGATTCGATTGCAGACGAATGATGTCGGCTATGTGCCGAACATCTATACCAGTGAGATTGATTCCCGGCGTGTATACGACCGAATCGATTGGGGACTTAATTACGTTTCCCTTGCCCTATCTGATCTCTAATTCTTAGTCCAACGTTAGAAAGGATCGTAATCGAATCGATCATATTTCTAACTATAAGAAAGAGATTGTGAATATGAAATTATAAGAAGAGTTCATCAGTGGCGAATGGGATATTCATCAGACGGAAAGCTAAGGTAATACAGTAGCAATTATAAGGGTCTCAATAACCTTTCAGTATCCACATTCGCCCAGCGAATCTCCTTTTATGAGACCATGCATTAAGCATCTCACCTAGTCGACTTCAGATGGAAAGCGTTCATCCATTAGAGCAAGTCTTTGAACTGGTTTGACCGGGTTTTCATGTTCTGGGAGATACACTGGTATAACGGGTAGAAGTCCAGCTTCTGGGAATAGAAATTTGGTAAGAAGTGGCCGTACCCTGGTTTGTCGATGAACAAGATTCCGGCTACTCGGTCAAACATGCTATCCGCGAACAGTCCCTCATCACCATTACAGATACACGAATCCCCCACGTGCTTCAAGTCATACTTCGGATCATCCGGTTTGACCTGTTTCAGGTAGGTCGTCTTTCCCGAGTCCGGGATATAACCCTGGCCTCGAAGATAGTTGCCCCATATCGAACGATGCTGATATACTGTGTCTGAGACCGTCTCATTCGGCCCAGCCGATTTCGTACCATGCACTAGTCGCTGCATATCTTCTCGTTCAAGGAATGAGACATCGGCATCGTAGAATAACAAAAGTGGTCGCTTCCCTCGTTGTTTTTTCACCTTATCCTTGAGCTGATCTACAATACTGTCGTGGGGATCCAACGGAATCTCCTCAGCACTTTCCCACGTGAAGATTGACCCACCGCCGCCCGTTTGTTCGAATTCTATTATGAACCCGTTATTGCTGATTGAGGATGGCAGATTCGATGGGTTGAGATCGTCAACCTTGTTCACAATGTTATCAACCACCTGTTCATTATGAGCAATCTCGCCCCCCGTGTATGGGATCTTGATGAAGTTGTCTTTCAGCGTGACAATAGCTGTATATGGTGTGTTCTCTAGCTTATCTTCTAACACCACTCTGACGGTGTCTACCTTATCCCAAGCAGTCCGGCTGGCCACCTCAATGTCGAGCTCTCCGATGTTGAACTCGTAATCTGGCTCACCCTCTGTCCCTCGAATATCAGCAGGATGTGGGGCAAACACCCAGTGCTTTAGGGCAACATAGGCTTTCATTTCCACATAGAACGACTTGAAATTGGTTTTGCTGGTCAGCCGGAGAGGATTTTTCCTAATTTCTTTGGCAGGTGTTTTCCGGGCGAGTGTATCAAGCGTGGTGAGATAGCCTGTGCGGTCGTGTTTGATCGCCCGTCGAAGTAGATTTTCATCGTCGGCAGTAGCCATGAAGTTTTGCGGCAGCAACCCTGCTATGTCGGGATAGGTGGCCTGAAATTGGTCCCATTGCATAGTCTGATCTTGATAACTCGTTCTGGACGAGCATTTATCATACTCACCCGATGTACCGACTACTATGTATGGCATCCTCACGAGCAATCCAACGCTGGCTCGGGAACCTATCGGGAGCGTCGCGTACTACATTGCCGACGAAGTAAGTGGTCGCCGTCGCGCTCCAGTTGAGGGGACGATCAGCTCTGTTGCGTGCTGGGGAGATACGGCAGCTGTTCGTGCCGATCTCTCTCGAGCTGCACGCTCTCATTGTTGTTATCGCAAGCTTCGCGCTTGTCACTATCCTTCCGAAGCTCCTGAACAATATCGCAACTGCTTCAGAACTCGACCGTACAGCCATCGAGCGTGTCGAATATACGACTGGCTCGCGGGTGATCCCTCCGAGGCTCCGGATTATTGTTGACGACGGAGAGAGGTCGGGCGTCCGACCAGTCCCATTATCCTACTATCAGCTCGGGGACCAACAGTTAGAGGCAGCGATTCAAGCGTTTGAAGACGCTGGCATCGAGATCGTTCCGGCCGATGAAACACCTGATGAAGACAGCTGATCCCATCTACGGTGAATCGAGGTAGCAACTGCCAGCGATGGGTGGTCATTGTCAGACAAGTCGATTTGAGATAACTCACCGCTGTCACCTCGTAACCCGAACTCCAACCCACATAAGAAAACGTCCAGTCAGACAGTACGAACCCCGAGACGGCCCGAGCTATCAAATTATCAAAGTACACGACACCGAACCAGCCCGGACGAAATCCCGAATGCTACCGTTTCATCGAGAGTTCTCGATCACTCCGTCTCAGCGACGGTCGTGTCGCCGAGTAGACCGACGCGACGATGGCGACGGTACAGATAGCCGAGCGCGACGATGATCTTCGGCCCGAGATACGACAGAAGAACACCGACAAGCATAGCTATCCCACCGATAGTTCCCCATAGCCACGGGTTCGGTGACCACGGGGCATCACTCTCCCTGAGCTTTCGGGCGTCGAGCCACAGACAGACGACGAACACGGGAGAAAGAAAAGAAGTGACGGCGATAATAAGCCCACTGGCAAGAAAGATGATCCGAGAGAATGGCAGTTCCAAATAGGTCGTATTCTCGAGAAATGGGATAACGATCATCCATCCGACCGCGCCAAAAAGAGGAATCATGATGCCGTACCACCAGTTCGAATAGTACTGCCGAGTTGTCACAGTCTCTGATCGATTGGATAACAAATGAATGTGGTGGGTATAGTGCGAGCCGACGGCACGGCTACATGCTGATCGGTGCTACTAGGATCTGCATACGATCGCACCAGCAGTAGGTTCGGATCATTGCTCTGTCGAGATCGACGAGGTTGTCAGTGATAGAGATGAGCGGTGTCTGTGCGGTGCTATCTCTGCTGAAGTCTTCATGTAGTTCACGAATAGTCGAGCAGTCCAGATGTTCCACGGAGTACAGAATGACCGGCGTGACTGTGGAACGATCGCTTGCTGATGTATACAATCGAGTCGGGACTGCCACACCGCTGGTCGAACTTGTTCAACACGTGAATGTCGTCCTTGTGCTCAAAAAGCGGATGGGAAGCATTTCCAGAAGCGCTTGCAGGGTTAGCTGAGGCCGGATGTATCTCCTTAACTCAGCCGTCGGTGATCGCCACCGTCGTCGCTGCATCCTCCCACGTCTCGAAAAACTGCTGGTAGATACTGCCTAATCGCGCCAGCCGAGAGATCACCCACACCACCTCGTAGCCCACATATCTAGCAGCCAGTTCACTGCTTTAGCTATCTTGTGCGGACACGTCGCCGAGGGGTCCGAGACCGTCCATATTACTGTCTGTGAAGAATACAGCTCTATCAACCAGTACCGGCGACACCATCACGCTGGGCCTAAATCGACTGCGTAGTACCAGTGCATCTTCCCCGATTCGCGATCGAATGCGCTGATTGTCACCTCATTGGGTGCGAATTCGGGGTCTCTGAGCGGAAGTACGACCGTTTCAGTTCCAACGCAGATCCCTGGTGGCCAACTGGAGCATCACGACGCCATCGTTCTGTTCGAGTTACAGAGTACAGAATAGGGTTGACTAACTAAATACTACGCCTCACTCGCTTTGAACATTCCCGGGGGAATAAACGTTCCAAACAGGAGCTTGAACATCAAAAGCAGCCAAGTGGCATAAAACACGCTAACGACTATGACTCTCTCTGGAGTTTGTGGAGTGTAATCACTATACGGAAGAGTCATCATCAGAACACCGGTCAGTAGCATCGCTCCAGCTAATGCTACAAGGATTTTACCCATAACTATCGCGAAGTCTTTCGGATCCCTCCAACCGATACCTTCCCAAGTCATAGGTCAAATTTCCATCTGAATCATCTTAATATTTGAGATCCACCATCTAGTTAGCGCAGTTTGAGGAACGGCAGGTCGTAGAGTTAGTTTGGAATGTTGCTCGCAGGCCTGCTTACCAAGTGCGTGTATGAAAAGCCCACCTGACTGACGTTAAATACTTAGACCGCTTTCTGACTGGACCACCGAAGAGATTGCACTACTCAGAGATCTTTACTGCAGTATTATAGACTATGTAACATAACGATAGCGATCTCCTCTTGGCACTATCCCACAAGTTCCATTCTTGTAGCCGTGATACAAATCGTTTACAGAACACCCTCTTCCGAAGTTAGGGGGTCCCCTAACTTCGGAGTGTAAACGCGCAAAGTTCTCCTGGAATTTTGATTCTATAAATATTAGGTCAAAATATATTCTCGCGCTGTACGTTTTGGGATTGTAATTGGTATTTAAGTAGTATACTGTGAGAACGATCGATCTGGGTCGTATTTGCCGAGAGCTGCCGCTCAGCATCCTGCCTTACACGAGAGTAGAGAGCCTGTTTAGCCAGGTTCGAGTTGTAGATGAATCGCGACCCATCAGCGAGTTCTCCAGCAGTGAGGACTGGCGGAGCGATCGTCAACTCCCGTAAGACGGTGGCTTTCAGCAGGACATCCGTGAGCCGCCAGACGTTGTACATCTGGACACCGAACACGAAGTAGTACAAGCGCAGCGTATGGTCCTTAGAAGATGTTTGTGCGAGAAATTCCTGTTTGATCGAGCGGTATTCGGCTTCGATCCACCAGCGATACGCGTAATGGGTAACCCACGCCTCTGCGTTCTCGGGTGTAATCCGTTTGTTCGTGATGAACGGCTGTATCTCGCCGTTTTCATTCGAGACGAACAGCCCTCGACACTCATGGCTCCCATTTCTGGCTCTGACTGTTGCCTGTTCGACAGCGACGTCCTCATTCTCCTGCTCCATTCGGTCGATGCGCCGTTGTTCAGGAGCGTGCTCGACTTTGGGGAAGAGATAGGTGACACCGAGGTTGTCCAGGGTTTGATAGACCTCCACGGATTCAAAGCCACGGTCGGCAAGCACCAGATCGATCGACACGAACTGTTTGGCACGGCGCACGAGCCGTCTGACCGTGCGATGATACTGATGGGTGACGTTGTCGTCCCATTCGGAGCTCTCGATGACCGGTTCGACGGCCAGGACGATTGGCATGCTCTTGCCGACCAATGACAGCGTCGCGAACTTGTAGGCGCGCTTTCCTGAGGCATCGATGCCGCTAACCTCATTGGGGAGGTCATCCTTGGCGTGGTAGGGCCAGGTCGTGATGTCGATGGCGACAGTGACGGGTGGTTGGAGAATCTGGAGATGATTCACGGCGTCGAGCAGATTCCTGATCGATCGCTCGAACCCCGCCTGAAGCGTCTCTTGGGAGTACTGTTTGACCGTTCGGAGGTGGGTATCGCCGTGCGGTGTGTAGTCCTCGCCGAAAAACGTCTCCATACGCGATTGTCCTTGGGGCGTACCACAGCCACCTAACGCCATCAGTGCCTGGAGTTCGGTGAATCGACTGTCTGGATACGTCGCATTCGCAGCCCGGCCGGAGTCGAACGCACTGAAGACAGTCTCGCGAGCATGCCGGACGTGTTTGTGAATCTGCTCGGTGGTGAACTCACCGGCATATCGTTCACGGAGATCTGACGCAGTCTCGTCGACGTGCCGTGGGGGCCGGAGATCAAGGGTGGTCTCGTTCTCGTACGCAGCAGCGACGAGGCGCTCACTCACTGAGAGAAGCGCACGCTTCGTCTCATCTGAGAGATGGATATCCCACGCGGTCGTGAGCGTTTGACGGGTTGGAGCCGTATTGTAGGGGCCGAACTTCGCCGGATCGAAGCCAAACCGAACAGCTCGGTCCTCTGTGGAGGGCCACTCGTAGAGGCCGTTCCACGAGAGCCCAGCGAATTCACGGCAGAACAGCGCACGAACGGTTGGGACAGCATCGTACGCGAGTATTTCGAAGCGCTTGTCGTCTTCGTCCTGAAAGAACAGATGCACGTTCAGCTCCCGAACGAAGTCAACGAGCGTTGGCGCCGTTTCGAGCCGTGTGAGTCCATCGTCAAGCACCCGTTCAGACTCATCTGTGGCACTCATGGCAAAAGGCTGAAGGGGAATAAATAGCTGCTCACACGGTAATGATCTATTTCTCCACAATACATTTCATGCCGTTTGCTGGCCGACGAAGACACTGTGGTCTGTCCGCTCAGTAGTGTTTCCGATTCCCCCTTACACCTGTGAGCGATGAACTCCACATCGGTCACGTCATCCTCTTGATCCGTATTCGCAATATCGGTTGTTCTTGGGCTATAACAATGATCTCCGACGAATCGATCGTCATGCGGGGTGCGGATAGGACTGATGGGGTGTCGGTCAATCATCTCCGCTTAGTGGCTCCGTCTGTGTGTAGCCCCGCCGAAACTGGCTTCGGTAGCGACGTGCGTAACTGATGGCTGGGATACCCACGCAGCCCGTCCCACGATCAGGAGCATTGAGACAGCGACGACGGAGTTGTCCAGGTGCGAATTCGGGAGGATGTTGCACTGCTTGCGGGCGAGATAGTCGCTGACGTAGACACCGATTGCCCGGAGCACCCCTGTGGTGATGGAAAAAGTCGTCGAGAACGTACTCGCCAGCATCAGACTGTCGGTGTGCCGAACTTATCCGACAACCACCCAGTCAGGACGTGCCCGAATGGCGCGCTTACAAGTACACCGATCGCGGTCACCGCCGGACCGATCGCCGCGGCGATCGGTCCGGTGAACGGTGCAAACGAAAACCAGATGAGCAACGAGAAGTTGAACCTGACCGTCGCTAACACCAGCGTCCAGTGCTTCGTCATCTGGATCAAGCCCATCGTTTCCTCCATTCTCGACCGCATGTTCACCAGCGGCATGTGCTGTTTACCCGTCTATATTCTTTGAGATTTTCTGAATATACAGAAATGCCTATAAGATAATATTTCTGTATAGTTAATTTTCAAATATTTATATTAATAATTTATTAATCAGCACCGGCTAAGTTCACTCTCCGAACAGCAGTTCCAGTTCGTGGAAGAACGTAGCAGCTGGTTTCGTTTCGCGGGTGGCTGGCGTTGGAGGTAGACGACGCTTGTGCCGTGTTTGGATGTGTCTGTGGGCGTACTGTTCAACTACCTCGGGAGTAACTCCACACGTTTTGGCTGTATGCTCAATTCCTGCGTCGGTGTCAACGAGATACCAAAGTAGTTCATCGAGCATGTCGTACGCCATGCCTGGCTCGCTTTCGTCAGTCTGATTGATATGAAACCCGGCTGTCGGCGGTTTCGCAATGATCGTTGGTGGGATCTCCATCGTTCTGGCGAGCGCTCGGAGCTCTGTCTTGTATAGCCCGATCAGTGGCTGGAGATCCACGCCACCATCGCCGTGTTTGGTGAAATAGCCGGTGAGCCACTCGCTGCGGGTGGTCGTGCCGAGCACGAGCCGGTCAGTCGTGTTGGCCACGTAGTATGCACAGAGCATCCGGATTCGGGCCACCAGATTACCATGAGTTCGGACGGTCGCCGATGTGGTGAGTGCATCTGGCAATACGTCTTCGATGCGTGTGACCAGCGGGTGGAGGTTCATCATCGTATACTCGATGCCGAGCGATTCAGCGAGTTCCACCGCATCGAACGTTGCTGCCTCCGTGGCTTTTCCACAGGGCAGTACCAGTCCGTGGACGCGGTCGGCTCCGAGGGCTGCGACTGCAAGTGCAGCTGCAACGCTCGAATCCACGCTACCACTCATGGTGACGACGACTCCCGAAGCACCCGCCTCAGTGACCTCCGTCTCGATGATGGCTGTCAGGGCGTCGTGGAGCTGTAAGAGCATCTCCCGTCCCGCCACGAACGCTGTTGTCGGGTCGGTGTTTGGGGTCGTGGTAGTGATGTCTTCGATCAGCTGTCGGCTGGTGACAGTGGGAAGCGTTCGTTTGTGGGTTGTTCGGTCGTTGCGCTCTGCGTACTGGCGAACCGTGGAGGGATCGAGATGCAGCAGCTCCGCGACCTCTGTGACGCTGAGGCCAGCGTCGACCAGTTGATGGCAGACGGGATCGAGCACCTGGTATGATGCTCCCAGCTCGGTTTCGTCAGTCTGGCCGGCCCACAGCCCGGCTGTCGGTGGTTTTTCGATGATTTCTGCGGGGATTCCAAGCAGCCGAGCGAGCCGACGAACATCGGTTTTATAGCAGTCTCCGAGTGGGTGGAGGTCCACACCGCTGTCGCCGTGCTTGGTGAAGTAGCCGAGCAGCTGTTCGGTTCGATTTCCGGTTCCCACGACGAGGCTATTTGTGGTGTTGGCCACGTAGTACGCACACGCCATCCGCAGCCGGGATGCGACGTTGCCGATCGCGTGGCGATCGCCGTTCGTCGATAGCTCGGGGGCGAACCGGTCTTCAAACATATCGAGCACGGGCTGGAGTTCGACCGTGTTGTGGGCGATCTCTAGCTCGGTTGCAACCGTGTGAGCGTCATGCATGTTCGCGTTGGTGCTCGCAAGCGTAGGTAGACATAGTCCATACACGTTGTCTGCACCGACGGCCTCAACAGCGAGTGCAGCAGTCGTTGAAGAGTCGATCCCGCCGCTCAGATTCACAACCACACCACACGCACCTGCCGTCTCTACCATCTCCTGGATGAGTGCAACACCCTGCTCGCGGTGTTGGGCTGGAGTTGCGTCGGTGTCATACGATGCCGTTGACTCTGACTCGGTGGTGCTGGTGTCTGAGGTCGCCATTTCAGTGTTCCTCCCGTCGATGTGTCGCCGGTGTTGGTGGGAGCGAGCGCGTGTGTGCCGTTTCGTCGTGCATCCGGACAAATCTCGCAACGAGATCCTGTTCGACCGATAGCGCCGTCGCTGTTTCTTCGATGCTACGTCCCTCATCGATCACTTTCTGGAGGATGGCATCGATCGTTTCAATATCCCGCCCCGGGCGGGTATGCTCCATTTCTTCGTCGTATTTGGTGGTGGTTGACATGGTGAGTAGCGTGTTACAGAGATCTATTCGTGCTGCCTCTTCTACTTTGGTATCGTTAAGTTTTATCGGCAATCTCTCTTTGTTCCATCGTCTTTTTCATTGTACTCTGTAGATTTATGCATTGTTATTCGGTATTGGTAGATATTTACGATATTTCTGTATGAGCGGGCAGAATCCATTAGCGTCAGGCGGTGACGGAGTTACTATGTAGCTTCTACTCGGAAGTTGAGTGTTTGTCTCCTTCCCAAATTCGCTGTGCTCAACCGGTGGTCTCGTATCAAGCCGTGACTACTCTCGTAGGCACTCCACTGTTGTTTACATCGAACACTTATCAGATAGAAAACTGATGATTTCCCTTAGTTCATGTATCTTTCCACCATAGAGCGACCCGCATAATTCGAGATTAATCTTCAGAACAGACTGCTGGTCGTGAGATCCATCCATCCATTGCCAAATTCAGGGTTTGCAGTTGGTCCCTGCGCGTAGTCGCGAGCTACCTCACCAATCGTCTGTAGTTGCCCCGGCTCCAGTATCCCCCGCCGTTGGTTAACCGCATCATGAAATATGATTCCTGTCACCGTGCTGGTGAAACACACCCCAGAACTTGAACTATAAAAACCACTCTTCGCGTTTGTCCTCGGAAATAGATGTCCAGCCTCGCTCAGCAAACGCCTTAAGTGTCTCCCGGACCGCGTCACCGTACAGTTTGTCTTTAATTTCCCTGTCTTGTGCACTATAGTTAGACCTCCACAGATACGGTTGCTCGTGTTCTTATCTCTGCCATATGTTTTATATTGCTTAACTCATTCTGTATTTTATGTATTCGAAGTGGAATACCATCCATTGGGTAAACTAACAATACTGGTAATAGGCCATGCGTCTGTCCAACATAATACCGGCTAGTGGACGTATTATGTGTTTAGTCGATTCGGTGCTAGTCAGTAAACCGCAAGACGAGGCGTGAGCGGGTGACACCAACTCGCTAGAGAGCTGGCTCCATTGCCTATGTTTGGGTTACATGAATCCAGATCTTAGTGTCGATTTATCTATCATATGCATACGCTGGATCAAGGATGGTGCTGATCGAGAGTTGATCCAGCACGGCTGGGGGGTCTGGACTCAGCAGAAACATCGCGGCACACGATGACGCCACAACAGGGACCGCTACAAACAGTCGCCGTTTCCGTTGCTACAGGTACTGTGTCGCTGTTCAGTTCTGCATTGCCGGTATCGTGTTCACTGGATAAACCTCTCTCATGAGAACCACTGGGCCTCTGTCAGTCGTTCCTGCTAGATACTGGTTCCGTCTCTGGCTGCCCGCTTTCACCGACAAAGCCGGCTTCGGTCGCGACGCGTGCAACCGTTGGCTGGAACACCCATGCCGTCAGTAACACGATGGGAAGCATCGTAACAGCAACGATAGAGTACCCCAGATGCAGGTTCGGAAGGATCGAGGCCGAATATACCAGCGGATAGACGATTCCACCCACAGTCCCAATACCCCCAACGACGCCCGCGACGGCACCGGAGCTATTGGGGAACAATACCGGTACCTGCGCAAAGATGGACCCCTCGGCCATAGCGCACCCCATGCCGACGAGCGAGTTCGACGACTTTGCTACCGTGCTCGCACACGTGTGCGCGAGACATGCTTGCTCATCCTTCTCGGTGGTAATTTCCTCTTCATCCAGGTTGATAGGGAGGAGTGCGTCGGAGGTAACATCGTAGTCAAGGACCTCACGAGCGATTCCCCTTGTAGCGGCGTTGAGCGTGCGCTTAGTCTGCTCACTGAACTGCTCCCTGGCGTAGGAGATGTATCTGTTGAGTGGGCGGCCTCTCTAGGCTCAGTCCTTTCACCAGCGCAGGTCTCAAAGCGAGCTGCGACTTCGCTTTGGGCGAGGTTGTAGATCGTCTGGTGGAGGTAGATCCAGGCCATCGACTCGGTGCTGAAGGTCACCTTGTGTTGTTGGCGATCGTCGGTGAGTCCCTCCGCGGGAATCGAAACCTCAGAAAGTACCCGCGAGAGATGATCGGCGGTCTCACAGAGCCTCTGGGCGTGGAGGATGATTGCCCCCGCTAGAGCGGGGTCGTCGACTGCGGGAGTGAGTTCGGCGTCTATCGTATGCTGAACACCAGTCGGGGGAGCGCTATCAGCGCACCACATTCGTCGCCGAGACGATTGGTGCAAATCTATCAGTGAAACGTGTCGGTCACAGTGGTAGCAACCGCTGTTCGCTCAAGATATTAATGTTCTATCGGTTTGTAGGATTTGAGATCTCAAATTATAATTATTATTCTATATACTATGTCATATTACAAAGTATATGTGTTATAATAGAAGATTAAATTGTGCAAGGTATTTGTGTATCGTGTTGAATATTATCAACATGATCGTTACACTGAATATTCTATGAAATAAAGATGGTGATGATGTCAATCAGACTTGGTCCCAAGCAAGAGCTAGGAATCGAAGAGATTCATCAACTAGGGAAATCAGGAACAACAGTCGAACTGACCGATGCAGCCACTCAAGCCATCGAGGAATCGTACGAGCACGTGGGCGACTGGCTGGACGAGGGACGCGTTATCTATGGGATTACGACGGGCGTTGGAGAGCTTCTCCACAATATCGTCCCGCCAGATCAGTCACGAGAAATGAGCCACAATATCTGTCAGAGCCACGCTGTCGGGGTCGGCGATCGACTGGACAAGGCGATGGTCCGACGAATGATGGGCGTGCGACTTCATACGTTTGCTCAAGGCCATTCTGGCGTCCAGCTCGCACTCACCAAGCTATTGCAGGAACTCATCAACCGCAATATTACGCCCGTTGTTCCGGAGCAAGGGACAGTGAGTGCATCCGGCGATCTCAACCCGCTGGCACATATCGGAACCGTGCTCACCGGTGACGGCGATGTCCTCTACGAGGGGGAAACGATGGACGCTGCGGAGGCATTCGACCACGAGGGGTTGGATCCGATCACGCTCGAACCAAAGGAAGGGCTATCGTGTATGAACGGGACGACGGCGACAACGCCAATGTCAGCCATGGCGTTGCGTGAAGCGAACCATGTGCTGAAAACGTCGTTATTGGCGACTGCCCTTTCGATGGAGGTGCTCCATGCTTCAGCGGAGCCGTTCGACCCGGATGTACTTGCCATCCGCCCCCATCCCGGAATGTTACGTGTCGGGACGATCCTACGGGATATCCTCGAAGATAGTGATCTCATTCGCCAGAAAGAGGTCATACAGGTCGAGTTTGACGAACTCCTCAACGAAGACGAGTCGGTACATACGGACGCATTTCGTCAAGACTCATATTCTCTCCGAGGTATTCCCCAGATTATTGGTCCAACGCTCGAAAGTTATCATTTTTGTAAGGATACAGTCGAGACAGAGCTCAACAGCGTCGACGATAATCCGGTTGTTATTCCCGAGGAAGACCAGTGTCTGCACTCGGCACAGTTCCATGCGCAGTCACTTGCCCACTCGATGGACGTACTCAAACTGAGTCTCGCTGAGGTTGGGGTGATCTGTGAGCGACAGGCGGCTCGATTGCTTGATCCAGCAGTGAGTAAGGGTCTACCACCGTTTTTGGCCCCTGACGAACTCTCATGTGGATACGAAGGGGCTCAGTACGTGGCTGGTTCGATGATTGCAGAGAACCGTGTGCTTGCATCGCCAGTGAGTATTCAGAGTCTCTCGCTCAACGGACAGTTTCAAGATGTCGTCAGCATGGGGTTGATCGCTGCACGACAGGCGCGGACGATCATCGAACATGTGCGGCGAGTGCTTGATTTCGAGTTGATGGCTGCAGCACAGGCAGCCGAAATACGTGGACCAGACCACCTCTCGCCTGTCTCACAAACAGTCTACGAGACGATTCGCGACGAAATCCCGCCGGTGACCGAGGATCGGCAGCTCACTGGCGATTTCGACCGTATGGAGGCACTTACGAAAGGTGGGGAACTCGTCCGAATGGTCGAAAACACCCACGGTGCTGAGCAGTTGTCGCTTGCGTTTCCAGAGGCATAGGTCGGGCGTCCAGTGCTCGATCATCGGTCGCTATGTATCGACTGGATCACCACATGTCTCGCTATCAAACATCCGGATTGTTCGTCCTGCTCGCGGCACTCTGGGGGAGTTCGTTCGTAGCCACGCGCGCGGCACTCCCCTACGTGCCGCCAGTCTTGCTTGCAGCACTGCGCTTCGATATTGCGGGCGTGTTGATGCTAGGCTATGCGATTATCTCAACCGATCAATGGCGGCCCACCTCACGCGCAGGGTGGATGGAAGTCGCTATCGGTGGCGTGCTCTTTGTCGCAGCTCACCATGCACTCCTATTCATCGGCCAACAGTACGTAACGAGTGCAGTCGCGAGCGTCATTATCAGTCTCGACCCAGTGCTTGCAGCTGTCTTTTCGGGTTACTTACTGGCTGATGAGCGGGTCACATGGATGGAAGCCGTCGGAATCGCTTTTGGAATGTTCGGGACAATGTTGATCGCTAATCCATCTACAAGAGCACTCACTGACGCTGATGCTCGGGGAGTGGTGTTTGTCTTTCTCGCCGCCGCAGCGTTCGCGCTCGGTGCAGTCCTCACCAAACGATATCGCACGGCAATCCCTGTTCAATCGATGCAAGCATGGATGATGCTCGTTGGTGCAGTTGTACTCCACGGTACGAGTGTTGGACTCCCTGGTGAATCGCTGGTATCGGTCGTATGGTCCCCCGTTGCGATCGCTGCGCTTGGCTATCTTTCAGTGATCGCCGCTGGCGTGGGATATCTCATCTATTTCACGCTCTTGGATCGTATCGGTCCCGTCCAGATTAACCTTATCGGGTATGTCGCCCCGATCTTTGCCGCAGTAAACGGCTGGTTACTCCTTGGGGAGCCGATCACGATGCCGATAGTACTCGGATTCGTCGTCATCACCACCGGGTTTGCTATAACAAAATATGACCAGATAAGCGAGGAAATAAAGTCGCCATGACAATTCTCATCACTTCGGAAGCGAATGAACAAGCTGCTAAATACAGTCATATTTCTGTTCCATCTCAATATAAATGCAAAAATATATAAATAGGGACGGTACCTCTATTCAAAGAGTGAGCAGGTCTTGGGTTTAGAGTCTATGTAACTCCAAGACCCGCTCACTCTTTATTGAGAAATGGCGAACTGATGCGCGTCGGTGGCAGTTTTCGACGGTCAGAATGGGATAGAAAGAGGTCCGGGATTATGCATTGCTGAGCTACCTGCCCGACATCAGGCGTCCATCGTGTGCTGAACACGAGTCGGGAGCGCTATCAGCGCATCACATTTGTCGCCGAGACGACCAGTCTCCCTAACTTCGAAGTGTAACCGTGATCCGTGCATCAGCATCTTTTATTCCATCATATATGGTGGAAATGATGTGGGAAGGAGATATGCTTCAGGAATGGCGTTGGTACACGAGCTATCCCCGGTACCAGTCGTCCATAGTGAGGATAGGTAGAGAGAGAGCTGTCGCTCCATCTACTGCTTTCCCGACGGGGAGAGTGGCAGCCCAGTCAGGGCCAAGCTGGAGGTGAATCGCCATCCAATCAGCGAGCTCACCAGCAGTGATCACAGGCGGAGCGGTCGTCAGTTTCCGTGAGATGCTGGCTTTCAGCAGCACCTCCGTGAGTCGCCAGACGTTGTACATCAGGACACCGAACACGAAGTAGTAGAACCGGAGGGTATGATTCTTGGCGGATGTTTTCGCGAGGAATTCTTGTTTGATCGAGCGGTATTCGGCTTCGATCTACCAGCGATACGCGTAGTGCGTGACCCATCGCTGGGCGTTTTCAGGTGTAATCCGCTTGTTCGTGATACACACCTGTGTGTCGCTGTTTTCATTCGGGACAAAGAGCCCTCGACAGTCATGGCCCCCATTTCTCGCTGTCACCCTCGCCTGTTCGACAACAACGTCTTCGTCCTCCTGTTCCATCTACTTGAGCTACGCTGTTTCGAGCGCCCGTTCGACCTTGGGAAACAGATAGGTGACATCGAAATTGTTCAGGGTTTGGTAGACCTGCAGTGATTCGAACCCACGGTCGGCGAGCACGAGATCGATCGGCAGGCTCTTCCCGACGAGCGAGAGCGTCGCCGATATCCACGAGTTCGGCGTACTCCTCAACCAGGCCGTCCTCGCGGAGATCCGACTGGAGCGCGAGTAACCGCTCACCAGCGAGCGTCGACGCTCGGTGTCGTCGAGTGTGACCGTCGAGTACGCCTCCGATTCGAGACGCTCGGCGAGCGCGGACTCCTCGATCGATCCGAGACAGGTGTCGTCGACCAGCATCAGTACTTCCTCGGATCGGGGGTTGAAACCCCGAGGAGATCGGTTCGAGCACGATCCTAGGCGTTGTCAAGTGCGTCGGTAACTGAGTCGGCGCTGTGACCGAGCGCGCGAACGAGGACGCCTGCGTCGTTCGGGAGAAGCGTTGCACCAGCATGCGCCTCACAGTCCGCGACACGCTCGTGGAGCGCATCACTGAGGGACGCCGGCTCCGGGCGCTCGTCGGTGACTGCGGATTCAGCCGAAGAACCCTCCGCCGGCGCGACGACGTACAGACTGCCGTAGACGGTGAACTCGTCGAGAACACCGGGAGCGGTCGGATCGTTCTCGGCCGGGTGAAGGTCGGTCGTATCGGCAAACAGCAACCCGGCCTCGCCTTGAACCCGCAGTTGCGAGACGTAGCGCTCGAACTCGAAGTGCTCGTCGCGGGCCAATCGGCCCGGAACGACGACCTCCCCGAAGACCGCACAGCCGCCCGGCGCGATGCGGAGCGTCACGTCCTGGTGGTAGCGCGCGTCGGCGTTGAAGACGGTTGGCTCCGGCAGGTACTCGAGATAACTGCCCGTATCGATGTCGAGGGACACCGAAGCGGCCGCGTAGTTGTGTTCCATCGAGAGCACCTAGTTCGGCTCGCGGTCGAGACGGGTGCGATCGTGCCTTCACTGGCCGAGATCTCGATCGAGTGGCGATCGCCCTACGCGACGCCGCTAGTGGATGACTGGATGTAGACCGTGGCGACGTCGGGATGATGGTCGTGGTCAAGGGCGCGACCGACGTGGAACGGGGCCCGTGTAAAGTCCCGAACCAATCGCGTTCGGCCCGCCGCGTCCGCGGCGAAGGCAAGTTCGAGCTGCCCATCCTTTCCCGGCGCGCCGACGGATGCCTGGGGAACCGTCTCCATGGCGTACCCTTCGAAGGCCGGATGTGGAGCATCGGCGGCCATCTACGCGAACAACACCCCCTCAGTGAGGGGATCGAGGACGCCCTCGATCCCCTCTCCTTCCCGACAATTGGTGGGTGCGACGGGCCCCTCCCGAACCTCGGCCGCGTCTCGCTCCATCGTGTCGAGGTCCGCGCCAATGTGGGGGCGAAGTCGGTCTTGTTGATGACGAGGAGATCGCACTCCACGACCCCCGGTCCGCGCTTTCGTGGGATGTCCTCGCCCTCGGCCACCGAGATCACGTAGAGGGAGTAATCGGCAAGTTCGGGATTGAACGTCGCCGCGAGGTTGTCACCACCGCTCTCGACGAGGACGAGATCGAGGTCGGGATGATCGGCGAGGAAAGAATCGATCTGCGCCAAATTCATCGAAGGATCCTCACGGATGCCAGTATGAGGGCACGCACCGGTCTCGACACCTGCGACCAGATCCGGCGAGATCAGTCCCGTAAAGCGCTCACGGAGCGTGTCGGCGTCCTCCTGGGTCAGGATATCGTTGGCGATCACGCCCACGTCAAGGTCGCGCTCGGTGAGCTGTGGAACGAGTTCGGAGACGAGTGCGGTTTTGGCCGATCCCACGGGACCACCGATCCCAACCGTTGCCACGTCGCGGTGGGTCAGGCTCACGAGTCCGCCCCGCGGATCCCGATCGATGTTCCTCCTCGACGGCTTCCTCGTCGTTCTCTACGTCGCGTGCTCCCTCAGTGCGGATCGGATCGTGAACCGTGACGAGCTTCGTACCATCGGGAAAGACAGGCTCGACCTGGATCGTGTCGACCATCTCGGGCACGCCCTCCATCACGTCCTCGGTCGAGAGCAACTGGGTGGCTCCAGTTCGGATCTCCGCGACGCTCCAGCCGTCGCGTGCGCGCTCAAACAATCCAGTCCGAGACGTACGCCACGACCTCGGGATAGTTCAGCGCGACGCCGCGCTCTATCCGGCGGCGCGAGAGCTCTGCGGCCATGAACACCGTGAGGCGCTCTTGTTCTTTCGGAACGAGGTTCATTGTGGATCTCTCATAGCATGTACCGCTGTGCGAGGGGGAGTTCGTCGCTCGGTTCGCACGTTACGGGCATGCCGTCAATCCGAACCTCGAAGGTCTCGGAATCGACGGCGATGTCGTCGGGTGCGTAGCTGTTGTAGTGCATATCGGACTTGTCAAGATCACGGATACCCGAAGCGGGCACCACGTGGCTGTCGAGGTCGTAGGCCTCGCTCACGCCACCTTCGTGGGCGGCCTCGCTGACGAACGTCAACGAGAGTTCCTGCTTCGCGCTGCCCATCGCGCCGGCGCGCTCGCGCTGGACGGTCGGCTCGCAGGTCATCAGCGAGCCGTTTGCCTCGCCCATCGCTGACGAGATCGGGAAGCCGCTCTTGAAGATACGTCGGGTTTGATTCCGAAGAACGCCGGATCCCACACCACGAGGTCGGCGATCTTGCCCGGTTCGAGGGACCCGACGTACTCGTCGATGCCAGCGGTGATCGCGGGGTTGATAGTGTACTTGGCAAGATAGCGCTTGATCCGGTGATTGTCCGCGTTACGGTCGGTGGACAGCGGCCCGCACTGCGCCTTCATCTTGCTCGCGGTTTGCCACGTCCGGGTGACGAGTTCGGCCATCCGACCCATCGCCTGGGAGTCGGTGGTCATCATCGAGATCGCACCCATGTCGTGGAGCACGTCCTCGGCCGCAATCGTCTCGGGACGGATGCGTCGAGTGCTCCAGGTCGTCCATCGCGATGGAGCAGGCCGTCGACGCCATCAACGGAGCTAACGGATACGAATCGGGCACCGTTGGTATCCAGACCGAGGACATCTCAGTTGAGTTCGACGACGTACGCGAAGGCCAGCTCCGCGTTTCAGGCGACCACGCGCTCAGAACTGACTGAGGCTCTTTCGCTGCTCGCAACCGGATCAGTGGATATCTCGCCAACACTCACCCATGAGGTGACACTAGGGGATTTACAGGAGGGCATCGATCTCATCCGCCAAGGCGACGAGCAAGTAGGCCGCGTCGTCGTCAACACGTCCTAAGGTAGAACAGTATCACCCCTCGGGGGCGTGCGAACGGGGACAAGACGGTAAGATGTCGGATCCGTACTGAAAATCTCGTGTAAGATACAAATAACACGGGGCTGGCTCTCTACCAATAGACAGGTAAATTTATAATGATTTCATCCAAGCTGTACTTCGCTAACCCCTAGTATTAACTAATCGCCCTTTCTTCCGGAACCATGCCTCCGACATTCGATCCCCAGACGACGATATGGTACGACACGCCCGCGACGGAGTGGCTGGAAGCACTCCCAATCGGAAATGGCCGCCTCGGGGCCATGACCTTTGGACGCCCTGATACCGAACGCGTACAGTTCAATGCCGACACGCTGTGGGCGGGTGGCCACGAGGACCGGACGAATCCGGTCGCCCGCGAATACGTAGACGAGGTCCGCGGGCTCCTGTTCAACGGCGAGGTGGAACGAGCGCAGGCGCTCGCCGAGGAGAAGATGATGGGTGATCCAATCCGACTGCGACCGTTCCAGACGTTCGGGAACCTGTATCTCGAAATGGACCACGATAGTGTCACCGACTACCAGCGCGAACTTGACCTATCGGCGGGCATAGTGCGAATCCAATACGATCACGAAGGAACGACTTTCAACCGCGAGTACTTCGCCTCGGCGCCCCACGACGCCATCGTGATCCGCATCACAGCCGACGGTCCAGCCGACATGGCTGCGACGATCGGCTTCCACCGGGAGCAGGATGCCCGCGATGCCGCCCGAGACGACACCCTCTTTCTCCGCGGTACTGTATCCGACCCACCAGCTGACAACCGTGGCGAGGGCGGGTGGGGGATGCATTTCGAGGCGCAGGCCCGCATGGACGTACCAACAGGCGAGGTTCAACAGGTGACGGGGACGGACGCACCGCGCGCGTCGAGCGCCGGGCTCGCAGTCACGGGCACCGACGAGGTGACAGTTGTGTTGACCGGATTCACGAGCCACGAGACAGCGGACCCGACTACAGCCAGTGAGGACGTGCTGGAGACGGTAGCAGGTCAGTCCTACGGCGATTTGCGGCGGGCGCACGTCGCTGATCACCAAAATCTGTTTGATCGCGTAGAGTTGGACCTCGGCGATCCTGTGGACCAGCCGACGGACAAGCGTCTCAATCGCGTTGTCGAGGGTGACGATGATCCTCACCTCGTGGCACTGTACGCGCAGTTTGGGCGCTATCTCTTAATGGCGAGTTCACGGCCCGGCACGGAACCAGCGAACCTACAGGGGATCTGGAACGAGGAGTTTGATCCCTCGTGGAACAGCGGCTACACGCTGAATATCAACCTCGAAATGAACTACTGGCCGGCCTTGCAAGCGAATCTTGCAGAGTGTGCGGATCCGTTCTACGACTTCGTGGACGATCTCCGGAGACCGGGCCGCCGCATCGCCAATGCTCACTACAGCTGTGACGGCTTCGCCGTCCACCACAACTCTGATCTCTGGCGGAACGTCTCGCCTGTCGACGGCGCGTGGTGGGGTCTCTGGCCGATGGGCGCAGCGTGGCTTTCCCGCCTCGTCTGGGACCATTACGCGTTCACCCGCGACGAAGAATTCCTGCGCGAGACGGCTTATCCCATCCTGCGTGAGGCGGCGGCGTTCGTATTGGACTTTCTCGTTGAGCACCCTGAGCAGGACTGGCTGGTGACGGCACCGTCGATGTCGCCGGAGAACACGTATATCACCGACGACGGACAGGAGGCGACGATCACATACGCACCAACGATGGACGTGCAGTTGACTCACGATCTCTTCGAGAACTGCGTCACCGCCGCAGAGACACTGGGTGTGGTCGGAACGTTTCATGAGGACCTCCTAGCCGCGCTCGACTGTCTCCCGTCGATGCAGGTTGGCGAATACGGCCAGTTGCAGGAGTGGATCGAGGATTACGAGGAGGCCGATCCGGGCCACCGACACATCTCGCACCTCTATGGAGCACACCCAAGCGATCAAATCACACTTCGTGACACCCCGGACCTCGCGGACGCAGTGCGGACGACCCTCGACCGGCGCCTTGAACACGGTGGCGGGCATACGGGGTGGAGCGCCGCGTGGCTGGTCAACCAGTTCGCCCGACTTGAAGATGGTGAGCGAGCCCGCGAATGGATCAGAACGCTCCTAGCGGACTCGACTGCGCCTAACCTTTTCGACCTCCATCCGCCGTTTCAGATCGATGGAAACTTCGGAGGTACTGCAGGCATCGTCGAGATGCTGGTAGGGAGCCACGGAAGCGAGATTCGTCTCCTGCCGGCGCTCCCCGACACGTGGGAAGATGGGTCGGTTTCAGGGCTCCGTGCCCGTGGCGACTTCGAGGTGGACATCGAGTGGTCCGACGGGAGCCTGGATCGTGCGACTATCCGTTCGGGATCCGGAGAAAGCTGTCGTGTAAGGACGACGCCCGACATCGCCGTCGAAACGTCTGATGGTGCTCCCGTTGATGCGCACCGCGAGGACGGCACGCTGACCTTCGAGACGACTGAGAGAGGGCGCTACCGCGTGACCGCAACATCGAATTGACGTCTCCGTCACCAGTACTAAAGACACTACTCACTGAGTTCTAGAACCGTTTTGTTTTGATTCTCAGTTTGACTCGATACTCACATTCGTCTATATTGACTAGGATATCAACGAGGTGCCACGTATCGAAGTCCAACGCGGTACCGATCGCAGTCGATAAGTAAATTTCAGAGTATTGGATCAGGATTTCATAGAGGTTGTTTCGTGGGATAGTTAATTAGCTCGTGATATCATTTCAGCCAAATCAGTAACACTCACAACAGGGAGTAACCCATGCTATCCAAAGCGAGAATTCCCAGATGACAATGTCCGCATGGCCTCAACCGCCCAGCAGGCCGGCGAGAAAGCGATAGAAGCGTACAACGCCAGGCAGCAAAACGGATGACCCTCGGACAAGCATCCCCTGGGCGATTTCGGGGAGGCAAACTACATGCGATCCGACATACACAGATAATCTCGGACCCATTTATCAAATGAATAGAACACAGATATGCGTACTGTCTTATGACATCTTGACTCCTATAGGAATCGCTATGGGTGACGGAAGAAGGACAGTCTATTTGCGGAGGAGGATGGTTCCGTTACCCAGCGAATTAACCGGCTCAGAGAGGACCGCCGTGAATCTGATATTCTGAGCGTGCTCCAGAGCACCGGAATCAGCCGTCGAACGCTCTCCCGCATCCGTAAGGATGATGACCGCCTCGCTCTCTACGTCGAAACGGACGACGACCGAGTGGCTGACACACTCAATGAGATAGATGTCGATTCTGTCGATCGCCCCGAAGGCTTCAAGGAGCGTCTTCGGGTCGTCGTGCACAAAGACATCAGTGAGTCCGACAAATGATCAAATGAGGGAACCAGTAATGGGCGATTCATCCATACCCGACTACAAAGCGAGGTAGATCGGCGAACGAATTACGGACATGGGCTATCATCGGACTGCTGATCCTACAACTCGCTTCGAGAGCTTCAGATCGGGGATACTTCGGGGATGCCACGAGAGAGTCAACTGACGGGCTGTCTGTCTGAAATATGGCACGGTGACCGTCGTATCGCTCGTGAACGTGGTCTCTAACCCTGGTGGACAGAGCGTGAGTGGGACGAGCACTGGTCTCGACTTCTACGACCTGTGAGGCAATCGTATCCAGATCGGTACCTACGAAGAGATCCAGTTCACGAAGCCTAACCACGTCCTCTCTACGATGGATCTCTCGAGTCTCGAAGTATCCGAGTCCGCAATCACTGACTTCAAGAAAAGACTGGCAGCCAAATGAGCGTTGGTAAATTTAGACGAATTAAATACTAAATTATTGGGGATAATTACCGTCAATCGTTGGAGTCAGCATCGTTGTCTTCCACAAACGAGGACACCTCAGGCCGGATGGTACGCTGCCCGAACAGCCAGTCCGACCAGCTAAGTTTGAGCAGCTGGCGATCACGGTCCGGAAAGCGCCGTTCTGTCGTCTGTGCGTAGTTCACAAGCGCGACTAAGACCACACCGCCAATAGTGTTTCCGAGCAATACTGGCAACCAGAACTCGTAGAAGACGGTGAACAGCCCGGCTCCGCTGACCAACACGAAATAGAACGCTTCACACACTGCCGTGATGACGTGATACAGTTCAGCCCCAGCAATCATATAGAACACGATATAGATGAGCAGAAAGCGAGAGACGGTATCGCGTGCAGCGTGGTCGAGCCACACCACGCCAGCGACAAGCCATCCCGCAAACAGTGCCTTGAGAAACACGTCCCACCACCCGAGGGAAATCCCGTGCCGGGTGAATTCAGCACCAGCGCGCATCGCAGCAGGCGAGAGGACGTGGCTGTTTGCGAGGGCGAACGCGCCGAGTCCCGCTCCGATTGCGTTTCCTGCTAACACGATCAGCCACACTCGAAACAACATCGGTACGCTGGTAAGTCGGGTCAGAACCAGCGCGACTGGTGGTAACGTGTTCTCAGTATACAGCTGATATCGTCCCATGATGATGTAGAGAAAGCCAAGCGGATAGAGGACGGCACTGAGAAAGCTGTTGGTGGGAAAGAGGGCACTGCCTACTGCGTGTCCCAGGAACGTCAGCGTGATAGCGAACCCGGCGGCGAGCCCGCTGAAAAAAAGCTCACGAGTGCTCGAATCGATCTCCTCATCAGCACTCGCAACGATGCGCTGGAAGATCTCGTCCGACGAGAATCGATCACGGATGGCCGCTCCGGCTGCGGGAGCCCCACTCCGCGAGCGGTCGATCGTCTCTCGGAGCGCAGGAGTGTCGCTGTCCAGTTGTGATTGAATACCCAAGAACCCACCTGCTTCTGCGAGTGCCCCGAGGAGATGATCGAATTCGAGCGGGCCCTCATAGCGCTCACCGTTGATGAAGAAGGTGGGCGTGCCGGTAACATCACTGCGTGTACCGCTTTGGACATCCTGGTTGACGCGTTGTTTATGGACTCGCTCGTGCAATTCCTGCTTGAACTGGTCTGTATCGAGTCCGAGTTCGGCAGCATACTCGATGAGATGATCCTCCTCAAGTGCGTCTTGATGTTCATAGAGTTGGTCATGCATCTGCCAGAATTGTCCCTGAGACCCAGCTGCCTCGGCTGCTTCGGCAGCACGCTGTGCATGCGGATGTACCCTAGACAGGGGGAAATGGCGAAAGACGAATCGCAACCGGTTCCCGAGCCGGTCTTGAATCCGCCTGAGTATTGGATATAGATCGCTACAGGACGGACAGTCGTAGTCACCGTATTCGACCAACGTCACAGGTGCGTCGTCCGGCCCTTTGGTATGATCGCGTTCGTGAACTGGTGAAGCAAGTGTTGATACCCTAGATCGACTCATATGACTTCATCGGGTCGATTTCCCAGTTGGACTGTGTAACACTTCTGTCTTGTGAGTAATATACGCTATCAGTGGGGAATCCGCTCATCTCGTTTTTGACTAAATTGACCGATGTCACCAGATTCTGCGACGGAGTTTGTTTACATACATCTGACCGCCAGTATAGAATACTCATCTCTCGTTCCTCGTCAAGTGATTCACTCGTAGCTGTCATCATAGTGCTCTGGGATACACGAGAGACAGGCATAAACGTTAGTTCGAGACATACCAGCTTGAGACGATGGTAATCAGATAATCGCCAGAAAGCTGGGTGACCTTCGGTATATTTATCAGTCGCTATTCGACGTCAGGAGGGGCATCGAAGTCGACACCGAGCGCACGGCATAGACAGTTACCAACGGTCAGGAGATCCAGTGGCCGAGGCTTCTCGGCAGCCATCAAAACACAAGCGGAGACATCCTGAGCGCTATAGACCGTAGTCCAGATACCTCGGCCGTGGCGTCGCAGTGAGTGTCGCTGGCTGCCCGAGATCATTAATATTGGGTTACATACATACAGAATATGATATGACGATTACGACGTGATTGAAATCTTTGCAAGCGGGTCTTGTACATGCTACTGGGTCATTGTGAGTCAATAGCAGACGCATTACATCCATACGTCTGTAATTGGCATCGCCTCCTTCACCCTTGCCACTACTTCGGTGGGGTCATACTATCCTACAACTTTCAAGGAAACCTTCAGATTACGGGCCCACAAGCAGGCCGTGTGCACACATGAAGATACGCCGCTCCGTCGGCATGTCCTCGCAGCGTTCTGTCTCATGCTGGTCCCTCGTACCGCAAGATCGAACCGTTCGGTAATCGTTTTCACGAGGCGATTCGGCTGTGGTTTCATCAGCTGCATTTGTTCAAGCCGGACTGCCGGGATCAAGACGAGGTCACTGTCGATGAGACGAACATCGAAATCGACAGCCAAGTGGTCTACATCTGGGCGGCAGTCGATTGTGTGATGCTCGAAGTACTGGCTGTTTCGGTCTCTCCCAACCGTGCGATCTCTTGGATTGTGATATCACGCGAGAAACGTGGGGTAATCGGCCACTCATCGAAGCTTGGCTCGGACTGTTCAAGTGCCGAACCAGGCACTTCTGGCGATTGCTCACCGGTGCATCCCTGATTCCCCAGATCATGGCTCACTGCCGTTGCGACATTCCACAATGCGACGCTCTAACCTTGACACTTCCCTTTGTCTGCCCCAAACAGCCATGGTCGACTTTCTTATTCCTATCCTTTTTACGCGGTTAGACCATATGGTCAAACACCGATGTCAAAGGATCTCTCGCCCGAGACCGACTGGAACGCACTCTACATCGATGGTGAGTGGACTAGCGGTCAGAGCGATGCAACGCTGACTGACGAAAATCCGTCGACTCGGGAGGTATTCACTGAGGTTCCGGCTGCAACTGAGGCGGATGTCAACACCGCCTATGAGGCAGCAGCAGCCGCTCAAAGCGACTGGAAGGACCAGCCACCGGCGCGTCGACAAGAGGTGATTCACCAGTTCCTTCACGTTCTCCAAGAGAGCAGCGAGGAGATCATGACGTTGCTAGAGAATGAGGTGGGGGGCTCACGGATCATGGGTAAGACGTCGATACAGATTGCGTCTGACCACGCGAGCGAAGCTGCGACTCTCCCTCGACGTATGAAGGGAGAACACGTTGACTCGAATGTTCCAGGGAAGGAAAACCTGGTCCAACGGGGTCCCAAGGGAGTCGTCACGGTCATCTCGCCGTGGAATTTCCCGCTCAACCTCTCGATGCGTGCCGTTGCGCCCGCAATCGCTGCCGGTAACGCTGTCGTCCTCAAACCGTCGTCCAACTCACCGATTACAGGTGGGCTCCTTTTCGGCAAGCTGTTTGAGCAAACTGATCTCCCGGCCGGCGTCATAAATGTCGTGACTGGACGGGGGTCGGAGATCGGTGACCGTGTCGCTGGCCACCCCGAAAGCGACGTAGTGGCGTTCACCGGATCGACGGAGGTCGGCCAGCACGTCTCCGGGATTGCGGGGGAGAACTTGGCGATCCCAGCGATGGAACTTGGCGGAAACAATGCCCACATTGTGACGGCCGATGCCGATCTCAACCGCGCGATCGACGGCGGCACCTTCGGGTCGTTCGTCCACCAAGGGCAGGTGTGTATCTCGATTAACCGCCATATCGTTCATGAAGACATCTATGATGAGTACGTCGAGCGGCTCGTTGATCGAGCGGAGTCGCTGCCGGTCGGGAGTGCTCACGACAAGGACACGATCGTCGGACCGATCATCGACGAATCTCAGCGCGACGAGATGCTCGGCTACATTGAGAAAACGGTTGATGCGGGTGCCACGCTCGAAACGGGTGGCGAGGCCGTCGCGCTCGAAGGGATCGACAACTCCCTTGTTGTCGCACCCACTGTCCTTTCAGGTGTGACTAACGATATGGCCGCCGCCTGCAACGAACATTTCGGTCCGATCGCCCCTGTCATTCCATTCTCCGACATCGACGAGGCGGTCGAAATCGCCAACGATACTGAGTACGGCCTTTCGGGATCTGTCCATGCTGGGGACCTCGATGTCGGTAAGGAGATCGCCGAACGGATGGTGACCGGGAACGTCCACATCAACGATCAGCCGATCAACGACGAGGCGCACGTCCCGTTCAGTGGTACCGGTGCATCCGGCGTCGGTACGTACAACAGCGACGCCTTCCTTCACGAGATCACGGAGACCAAGTGGATCTCGATTCAACACGAGGCGCGCGAGTACCCATTCTGAAGTTCCTCTGAATTCCCAGTATATAGTCATATTACGGCCTTTCGATGGATCAGGATCCGACACCGTTCCGATTGCGTTACCGTGTTCAAGCTCGTCGACGAACGGGATCGCGAAATCTGCCATTGAGATGTAATTCTCACCATCCTCGTTGGTGATAGTTCACTCTCGGTAGTTCGATACTCCCAGGTTCTATCGCCTGTTTTACCATTGTGGCTGGCGCGACGTATATCCTTCAATATTTGATCCGTCCGACCTAACAGCAGTAACGGCAATCCATCAATAGACGATTTTTCTGAAGGAGGATAAGAGCGCGTCGCTACTGCCTGTGAGGTTGCGACAGTTCCAGGACATAGCCATCGGGGTCTGCGAGGAGGAGCCGTCAGTAGGGGCTGTCTTGGTTGTGGTTTGTGCCGATCCCTGTTGTCTGATCATGGTCCCAATCAGCGTCTGGTGGGCGCGGCGAAGGCGTTCTGAGAGCGCTTGGTGAGAGATGTCCAAGGACTCAGCCACCGCAGCAAGGCTGGTGTCGCGTGGCACCTTGAAGTATCCCATATTATAGGCCTGAGCAAGGGCCATGTGTTGGGCGTCGGTGAGGCCGTGGTGTGTAGACTGCTCACCGTCAATAGTCCGAATCGAGTCGACTATGAGACCGAGGTTGTAGGTCTTACAGACTGTATGGATTTCTGAGCAGGCCTCCCGGTTGGGATAGAGTAGCCGCAAGAACCACTCACTGCCACTCCCGACCGCCGAGAGTATCGTTGCCACTTCACCGGTCAGCATCTGGCAGACCAGCGCTACCCTTGTCACCCACTCAATTCGATAGAGCCAGGCTGGCTCCCCACCTGTCAGCCGCGTCGGTAGCGATTTCATTCATTGCCTTGCGATCTTCCCTACTGAGCCGACCTATGCGCCGAGCATTTCTCAAGGAAGACCGTGATCGGGGTAGATGGCACCGAGCTGGACATACTCTCCACTGGCCCCTCTTTCGCAACCACTAGAGTCTTCTGTCTTCCCTGAGCCTCCATAAATATGCCGACAAACGACGTCCCACGACTCGGACTTGGAACGTATTCAGACGATAACAGAGAGCACTGGGCTGAAATAGTCGAATCAGCACTCGAGGTTGGCTACCGTCATATTGATACAGCCCAGGTCTACGACAATGAGGAATACGTCGGCGAAGGACTCGAAAACGCGTCCGTCCCCCGCGAAGATGTCTTCGTCTCCACCAAGACGGTCCATGTCGACATTCCGGGTCCTAATCCTGATACAGAGGTATACTTGAGGCCGCCGAAGGGTGTCTTGATCGTCTCGGCCTTGATTATGTTGATATGTTATACGTCCACTGGCCTGTCGGCATCTATGATCATGAAACCGTTCTTCCAGCATATGACCGTCTCTACGAGGAAGGTGCGATCCGTCACGTGGGGTTGAGCAATTTCACGCCGGACCTACTCGACGAAGCACGGGAGGTCCTCAGCGCACCTGTCTTTGCTCACCAGGTCGAAATGCATCCCCTGCTCCAACAGGAGGAATTACACCAGTATGCTTGCGAACACGATCACTGGCTTGTCGCCTACTCTCCGCTTGCAAAAGGAGAGGTCTTCAACACCCCGGAAATACAGGAAATCGCGGACAAACACGGTATGAGTCCGGCGCAAATGAGCCTCGCGTGGTTGCTCTCGAAGGAAAACGTCGCCGTCATCCTGCGTACGATGAACGAAGACCACCTCCAGAGTAACTTCGAGGGCCAGAATCTCGAACTCGATGCGGAGGACATCGCGACGATCGACGCCATCGAGCGTGAAAAGCAGTGTATCGATCCCGATCACGGCCCGTGGAAGACATAGAATCGAGAGAACGGTCCGAAAGATGAACTCACCGATCCGATGCAGTTGGATCTGACGAGACACCGAAGTACGTACGAGTGGAAACGCGCACCGAAGAACGACACTCCGCGAGAAGACGAAACGTAAGTTAGATGAGACGTTTCGTAGTTGCCGTATCAACTAGGTTCTCAACGATTTCATCGATGCGTTCATCCTCCCGAGAATGCCGAGCGTCGATGCGATCCACCCTGAAGCCCTCTGTTTTGCGTTTCTGTGGTGAGAACCCTTGCATCGACTGGAGATGATCGCGAACGCGTTCAACAAGTCGATTTGAGTCTATCGACAATAAATTTATATTTCTGGTAGACTTCCCGTGTTCGCGCAGATGCTTCTTCCTCGATCCGTTTTCGTTCGAGGATGTCACGACCGTTCTGGGAGTGGACAGCGAGCAATGCTTTCCTCATTTGTCTCTGGAAGCAGATATTGCTTCCACTCATGCCGTCGCGGGTCAGAGTAATCACCCAAATCCGGATGTCGTGGCATCTCATCATAGTTGGCAAGCCGGTCGCGGATGGTACTTCGTGCGCGCTGGCCCTCATCGGACATTCCAGAGAGTCCCTCAAAGACGCCTGCAGGCTGGATCGTGATTTCGAGCCCATGAGGTGTGTATCGGCTGCGTCGTGCCTCGTAGAATGGTGCACGAGCAACCAAGAACATGGGTTCGCCGGCGAAACAGTAGCGCCACTTCGGATGGTTAGGATCCGTGGGAACCAACTCGGGCCACGGCTCAGGATCCCGATCCCAGAGGGCTTCAAGCAACTCCCAAAACTGGCGCTTGTACGTCTCTGTAGATTGTTCGCTTATCGGCGGTTCAAACAGGATAACCAGTGAGGTAATATCGCCAATTGTTCTATAACCATCAAGGTAGGTCACGAGCGCATCTGTGAGTTGTGAGCGGGCAGTAGGGTCATCTGGGCTGCCGGGAAAGAGATATCGAAAGCATCCGGTCCGTTCGGCTTCGACCGCGAAATAACATGGATAGGGAGTATCCCCATCGGTCATCGTTTCGTGGAAGGTCGTATACCGCAGTGCCTTCCAGTCAGCCAATGCATCACGCTCGATAGCGTCTTCGAGTTCGCTTTTCGTCCAGAGCTCGTCTGTATCGAGCGTTCCCATTTGTATAGCTGAGAGGAAGTAATTAAGAGTATATTTCGCCTGCATGCGCTTGCTGTCTCACTTTCAGCAGGAACGCAAATTTTCATCCGTTGTGAGGGGTAGTAGATAGAGCGGCCAGCGTGAGAAAGTCCTGCGCTTATGCTCCTTACTCCCGATAAACGCCATAGGTAGAGAGTCACATGAATAGCGAACCCACGATGAGTGGCCCGCAAAATGCCGCTCGACGAAATTACGAACATATAACGGAAGGCATTATATCAGATGGCAAACGATCGACGCTGTCGAAATATCGGGCTGATGACTTCGACAGTGTGTTACTTATCGCATCGGCTCCAAGAGGGGGCAGTAGCCTCCTTTTCGATATCCTTCGACACCATGAAGGAACGTGTAGTCCCGATGGCGAACACGGCCAATGGTACACCTTGAACGGGATCTGTTACCCGGCGTTCGAGTCCGACGTCGTTCCTGCTGACTTCGAGTCGTTCAACCGGGAGCAGCTTCTGACAGATATCCTAGCTGATGTCGGCGCAACTGAGCGATCCGGCGACCGAACGCATCGTGTAGACAACGCGCTCGTCCGACTTCCATTGCAGTTCCCGCATCGAGATATTCCGTACGAGCAGGTGCGCGAGGAATTGCTCGAGGGCGCCTCCCTCGATGAAGTACTCGAGGGATTCGGGATTTCGACGCTACAGTACGATGAGTACGCAAGAGAGGACGCAGACAGTCCGCTCGAAACCGAAACGATCGAGGACCGACCGTTCGTCTCCTCGCACGATCACAAACGCAGTCTCACGGCTGACGACTTCGAACGGACGCTCATCCTGAAAGCGAGCGTTGATGCATACCGACTTTCATGGATCCGCAATCAGCTATTTCCCGAGACAGACATCAAAGTCGTTCATCTCACGCGGAACCCGGCGGCGTCGATTAACGGTCTCTATGATGGATGGCGTCTAAACAGGGGGTTCCAGACGTACGACGTGGGTGACCTCGATTTCGAAGGATACGACGGCTCGCTGTGGAGCTACGACCTTCCGCCGGACTGGGTTAACGAGGGAAAACTCATCGATATCTGCCTGGCACAGTGGACCCAAGCTCACCGCCACATCCTTACTGACCGCGACGCGTTCGATGATGTCCTTCGAGTTCGGTTTGAGGACGTCATCACCGAGACCGACGCTACCGTCGAGGAAATCGTCGAGTTCGCCGATCTCGGCGAGTCGGCGCTGCTTTCTGAGAACGTTGAGAACCCCAATAAAGTGATGACGACGAAGGAACCGGAACCCGCTCGCTGGCGAAACAGAGCGGATCTCATCAAGAGTGTACTCGAACGAGCCGATGGGACGTATACCGACATCGTCGAGCAACTGGAATACACGGAGGAGTCAGAATGGATCTGAGCGAAGCGGCAGCCTCCCACGGTACAACATACTCCCCTTGTGAGGCACCTAAAGATTGTGAGTTATATCTCGAAACCGCGCTCCTCTGTACGGTTGCTGGGTCTCGCGGATCTACTCCCAACGAACACCAGTTTCTCGAACACCCCCACATCGAGAATACCGAGACACTAGAATCGTGCTACGACGGAAAACAAGCGATGGATTTCACGATTACAGCGGATGAGACGATTCTCATGTCAAACGATACACCGAACGCGGCGTCGAAACTCGCCGGACAGTACGACATCGAAACGACCAGTGTCGGTACAATCCGAGCGAGTGCGAATGAACTCGCCTCTCTCACAAGGGAGGTGGACTGATGGTGGGCGAAACAACATGGCTCTTCGGGCTACCGTGTTCCGGGAAGACAACCCTCGCTGAAGGATTAGTTGGTCCGAAGACGGTCCACTTGGACGGAGATTATCTTCGCGACACGCTCAACACCGACCTCGGGTTCTCGAAGGAGGACCGCACTGAGAATCTCAGACGTGCTGCCGGGATAGCTGAAGGGTTAAACAAGCAAGGGTTCGATGTCGTCGCCTCGTTCATTACACCATACGAATCACAACGCGAGATGATTCGTGAGAAGGTAAGCGACGTTGCGTTCGTCCACGTCAAAGCACCGATTGATGTGTGTGAGGAGCGCGATGTGAAGGGCATGTATGAACAAGCTCGGAAGGGGAAGATAGAGAACTTCACCGGTATCGATGCGCCCTTCGAGGTGCCTGAGCAAGGAGAGGGTGTGCTCGAAGTGCAGACTGCGATGCACTCAAAGAAGGAAAACCTCAAGGAAATCAATATGGAGCTGAATCGTCAGTCCGAGCCGAGCCACGTGTTTCTCGGTCGGTGGCAGCCACTCCATGATGGTCATCGTACTATCATCGATTCCGTTGCCGACAACAGAGAGGTCGTTGTTGCTATCCGCGACACCGAGCTCAGCGAGAAAAACCCGTTCACTGCACAGGAGCGAAAAGAACTCATTGAAGACGTATATAGCAATCATCCGAACGTCGAGGTGATGATCGTTCCAGACATCGATACGGTCACTGTTGGGCGTGAGGTAGGGTATTCGGTCGTCTCGGTTCCTGAGGAGATAGCGGAGATAAGTGGAACAGAAACACGGCAAGAGTACGAACAGTGTGAACTCCTCACAGGGAAGCATTTATCGGACTAGGTATGTTCCATCTGATGCCAAACGTATCGCGCTTGTTTCTTGGACGAACTTGATAGTTCGGCGACATAACGCGGTGGTATGCCCAGCGGTGCCGAAACCATTTATAACCATGCCGAAAGGATGCTTACTGACGCCACCGTCAATGGCGAACCGATCGACCCCGAACGTACAGCGTAGCGTCAGTAGATGGCTTCCTCATCCGGTCGTAGCTGTTCCAGTTCTCTTGAGCAGACGACGTCCAGCCGTTCGAAGGGGAGCCAGTGATCCCAAGAGCCCATCGACGACGAGCACGGGGTCCGGGAGATGGTACGTCATTGGCCGTTCTCCATGATCTCGACGGTTCCTTGGGTGCCATCAATTCGCACTCGTTGTCCCGTCTCGATGCGGCGGGTCGCTTCGGGGACCGATACCACCGCGGGCAACCCGTATTCCCGTGCGACGAGTGCGCCGGGGCTCATTTGGCCGCCGACCTCCACGACCATACCCGCCGCATTAAGGAACAACGGGGTCCAGCCGGGATCGGAGGGGGGCGCGACGAGGATTTCACCGGTCTCGACCGTCTCGCCTGTGGGATCGTGAACGACGCGGGCCGTCCCTTCGACGACGCCGCTCGAAACGCCTGTTCCGACGAGTGCACCATCCGGGACATCCGCGCACGTTCGGGGTTCGCGCTCGGCGCTTCACCCTCGCTCGTCAGCACCGGCGGCGCATCCATTGTCGTCTGGTGCTCGAATTCGGCGCGCCGGGCCGCGATATTGACGTCGATCGAGTCGCCCTCCAGCGCGGCGAACAATTCGTCTTTTCGGAGGAACCAAACGTCGTCAGGATCGGTCAAGCGACCCTGGTCGACGAGCACTTCTCCGGCATCCCGGGATGCTTCGTGCCACGCTGCGAAGAGGTGCGCAGTACCATGTTTGGGGTATTCGCGGGTCTGAACGTAGTTCCGATACGTCCGGATCAGTTGGCGGACGAGTCGTTTCCGGATCGAACCCAGGAGTCCGTGGTCGGCCTGTTGTTCGAGACGCTCGGCCGCTGCGCTCGCCTCCTGTTCCATCTGGCGGAGGTGCTTGCGGTGTTCGCCTGCTTGTTCGTGGTCGAGGTTCGCGCGAACTGTCGCGAGCAGTCCAGACGGATCTTCGCACCATCGCGGACGGCTGATATCCAACTCGCCGGTCACACGATGGCCGAACTTCTCAAGATAATCCTCAAACGCAGCTCGGAACGCCTCACCACCCTCTCGGGATTCGATCTCTGCAAGCGATGCATCCTCTCTCAGCGCGTCAGCAACAGCGGGATGGTCACGCGCCACATCCGCGAGGTCCCCCAGTCCGAGGTTGATCCGTGTCACCAGCTCATTCGGAAAGCCTCTACCGACATCGTTTACAGCCTTGGGAGCATCCGGAAACAGCTGCTGGAGCAATTTTTCTGCTACCATGGCAGCATACAACGAGCCGATGCGCGGATAGGTGGTAAGCTCACTATTGTCGGTCTCAAAGACGGCACGAGCACGTTCAGCGGGTGTTTCGGGCGCACGTACGTAGGCAGCAACGTTTTCTCCCCATGTGTTCCATATGGCTTCCTCGTGGTCTGGAGGATTCGGCTCACCGACGAACGCTCCGAAGAACCCGTTAAGCATCGTTGCGATCAACGGCCGTCCTTCTGTCCAAACCGCGCCAGCGAACCGACGCAACAGCGTGAGTGTCTCACGGACAGTCCGCTCTTCTTTGAACGCCTCGCCGCGTCGGGCCAATAGATCATTGACAGCAGCGCTGAGAGGTTCACTCGTTGCTGATAGCCACTTCGGGACCCCACGCCGAAGAACACTGACTCCTAAGAGCGGTGTCATATCCACGTAAATCCGCCCACCGGCCTCGACGGCCCATTGCGTGTCAGCATCTATCCCAAACTCCATCACCCAGAGTTGGGTGAAGTCTTTCCAGACGTCCCTGACGAGCGGCGGCATCGCTTCGGCAAATGCCTGTACATGCCCCATACTGAAATAGACGTGCAGGCGATCGTCGTCCGGCTTGGGCAATGGTACGGGAAAGAGCGACGTGATCGGGCGGGCCTGGACGATGGAGAACGCCCCGTCTTCAAGACACCATTCGATGTCCTGTAGCCCCTCAAACAGCGCTTCGATCTCCTCGCCCAGCTCCACGAGCGTCCGGACCTGCTCGTCGGTGAGGACCCGGTCGGTCGAATCGAGTTCGACCGTCTCGGTGCCGCCGTTCGGAGTCGGTCGAACTGCGACCTGTTGGTCGCCAACCTCGTAGTCGAGGATTTCGCCGGTCCGCTTCTCGACGGGAACGGTGTCGGCGGTCACTTCCCCCGACACCAACGCCGCTCCGAGACCGATCCCCGCCTCGATGGACGCGATGTGACGATTGCCAGTCTGTGGATCGGCGGTGAAGAGAATACCAGACACGTCGGGAGAGACCATCCGCTGGACGACGACCGCGATCGCGACCTCCTCGTGGGACACGTCGTTTCTGGCTCGGTAGGTGATCGCACGATCGGTGAACAGACTCGCCATGCACGCACGCACCCGATCGACGATGGCATCTGTGCCGCGGACGTTGAGAAACGTCTCCTGTTGGCCCGTAAACGACGCCGCCGGAAGATCTTCGGCGGTGGCACTAGAGCGGACGGCATACGCCTGCTCCGGATCGTTCGCCATCGCGTCGAGGGCGTCCTCGATCGCATCTCTTGTGGGATATCCTGTTCTCGAATACGGATTCGGAGGCGGCCCCTGCATCCGCGATCGCTTTCGTGTCCGCCGGGTCGATTTCCGATAGCTCGTCGATCGCGTCCTCTGGGTCATCGTGCGCCTCGAATGTTCAGCAATCGAGGAACGGCCTCTTCGCGGTACTGGGCGAGGATGTCGACGTAGAGCTCCTCTTTCGAGTCGTAGAACTGGTAGAACGTGCCCTTTCCGATTCCCACCGCCTCAGTGAGTTCCGAGATCGATGTCTTACGGATGCCATAGCGACCCAAGAGCCCACGCCCGGTGTCACAAAGCGCTTCTCGGACTCGTTCGCGCTTCTCCTCAGTAAAGGTCGGCATGGCTGGGCTGGTGAAGCAGTAGGTGAATTGTTAGTATCTTCCCTCTGTATCGCGCACGATGCCAAGCTACACCGCCAGTCGTGCACCGTCGTTTCGTCGCCATGATCCAATCTATGCTATATGACCATTATATTCTTTCGTCAAATAGGCTGATCGACAACACCATCATCTGTTCCGACCGCTTTGTCACCGTTGAATGTGACGAGGCAGCCAACCGACGGGTTCGGACAAGGCTTTCCGTGCACTGGCGACGCAGAGGACCACGGGGACGACATCCTCGGGGATAAGGATGGTAACCAGTACTACTAGTGGCGGTGCTCAGGATCATCGGCATGGATGTGCCGCTGGTATCCGAGACGAACCATCCCGACGTGCGCGCAATACCGACGAACAACAGATAGATGCGAAGGCGTTCATCCACATCGATCGGGTGATCCAGTGGTATCGCCATCGGTGGGGTATTGAGAACGGCTTCAAGAAACGCAAGCACTTCATGGTATAAATTATTGTCTCTCGGTCGCGTGACGGCAGTAGCAGCGAGGTGTGGCGGTGCTGACTGCACAAGCGGTGTCGGCTCTTCAACAGGGGCCGAAAAACATGAATCATATGATCCAGGGGGTGAATACCTGAGAGATGCCGCGCGTCTCTCTTCGGGCGGATAGGAGCTTGATAAGCGACTGTGAGTCGAATTTACGTATCCTCCGCCTCGGCTGTGGAGGCTCGATTTAATCACCGTAACGGGATTCACGACACCACAGATACCACTGTAGCTCGAGAGGCGGAACATCTATATCGGGTCAGATTGCTTCTCAGCGATGTCATAGAACAGTTACCACACGAAGGAGGAGGAAAGCTGAGATAGAGATGGACTCCAATGACACCCTCCCCAGAGGACGATCCAACACCGTAGTGTGGCGCTACAGCGTATAGAAGGCGTTACCTTCCATGAGACGTCGTTGTGTTCTCGACACAGTTACTGCATTCACCGTCTCAGCTTCGACATCAGCAGTGACCGTCATGATACCTTGTGGATGACCGATAGCCACTTCCTCTGTGGTGTCCGTAGCGACCTGGTTAGGGATCGTTCCTGGAAGGCGTGTTGCCGCAGCCGTGCAGCCAGCACCAGTCACTGCGTAAATAGGATGGAGATACTGCATACTCATGATTCGAGCGGTAAGGTCGATCTCGGTTGCCTTGACACAATCCGTATCCGTTTCGTAGGACTGTGGCTCGGTGACGAACGCGAGCTTCGGGAAGCCCGGCGAATCGTGAGTCGCCTGTGCGGCGTTCGTAACAATCCCGAGACGCGAACATGCGACCGAGCGGATCTCTTCGATACGTTCGAGTAGCGCAGAATCATTGTCGATGTCGTCGGGACGCTCTGTGCCGGTGAGTCCAAGTGCTTCTGCTCGGACGAAGACGACGGGCGTCGTGACATCGAGTACTGTCGCTTCGACTGACCCGGTGCTAGTTTCGAGTGTCGTTGTTGGTCCACCAAGAGGATACAGTGCGCCGGTTTTCGTCCTGCTCGGATCGTGAAACGTGGTATCGACCCGAGCGCCTGTTCCAGGGACACCGTGGATAGAAAACGATCCCTCGGTGAGAGCTCTCCTCCCATTAACGGGGAATGTCTGTGTCAGACGCGTCTCCGTATTTGTATTAAAGAGGGTGAGACTCAGTCGGTAGGGGTCTTCTGTTAGTGTCGATTCCTCCGGAATCTCAAGCATTCCTTCATCGTAGGCGAACGGACCAATGGCCGTGGTCATGTTCCCACAATTTCCTCCGTAGTCGATCATCGCCTCTTTAACACCGACCTGACCAAACGTGTATTCGATATCGACAGTGGGCCGCGAACTCGGCGAGACAATCATTAGCTTCGAGGTTGTGGAGGTTGCCCCCCCGATCCCGTCAACCTGACGGGGTTCGTGACTGCCAAAAACCGAGAGAATCGCTTCATCCTGGTGCTCAAGAGGAAGGTCACCGCCGCGGATCAGCATACCCTTACTCGTCCCACCACGGACCAGGGCACACTTGAGATGCTCCTGACTGCCAGCTCTGGCTGCCGTCCTCGATCCGTATCCCGGTATGTTCGCAGGATCTACATCCCGTGTCATTGTTCAGAAATATTCTTCCAGAGCACATCGATCGCTGGTTGCAGGTACGGGCCGACGATAACGAGTACCGTCATCACGACGAGGATGATCCGGAGTGGACTCGCGACGAAAATATCGAAGTTTCCGCCACTGAGCTGAAGTGAACGATAGAGGTTCTCCTCGGCAATCGGCCCGAGGATCAATCCCAACAGCAGTGCAATGATCGAATAGCCGTGTGCGTTCATCAGATAGCCGATCGCTCCCATCACAAGCACGACGAAGACGTCGGTGTAGTTTCCATTGAGTGAAAATGCACCGAGCACCGAAAGTACGATGATCGCCGGAATGATCAGGTCAGTGTTGATCGTTGTGATGTAGCCCATCCAGCGGATGGCCAGCAGTCCGATCGCCATAATCAGGATACCACAGATGAGGATCGTCACGAAGATCGAGTAGGTGAGCTTGATCTCATCACCGAACAGCTTTGGTCCGGGACGGAGACCATGTAACAAGAGTGCTCCAATGAGGACTGCTGTCGTCGTACTACCTGGAATACCGAATGTGAGCGTTGGGATGAGTGCTCCGCTAACGGTTGCGTTGTTCGCAGATTCTGTGGCGACAACTCCCTCTTCAGCGCCATGGCCGAATGCATCAGGGCTATCACTGGAGCGCTTTGCTTCACCATACGCGATGAACGTCGCAACGGAGCCTCCCGAGCCAGGGATTGCTCCGACTCCGAGACCGATCGCTGACGATTTTACCAGTGCTACGATGTTTGAAGCGACGTTCTGAATCCCGCTCGTGACGCTTCCATCGAGCCCAGTACTCTCCTTGGAAATGCTGCCCTCAAAGCGACTGAGCCGGAGCATTTCCGAGACAGCGAAGATACCAATGAGTGCAGCGACGAAATTGACACCATCGTAGAGACCAAAGTGTCCGAGGGTGTATCGGGGCGTCGGGGACATCGGCGCGATCCCGACAGTGGCGATAAGCGCACCAAATCCGCCCGCCATCACGTCCTTCAGGAAGGTCCCCTCTGAGACGACGATGATTAGCGAGAGTCCGAACACCGCGATGAGGAAATACTCCGGTGTACCGAATAGCAACACTATCGAGACCATCACCGGCAGCAAGAGGATGATAACCAGCGCCCCGAGAATATCTCCGATCCCCGAGGCGATCGCTGAAATCGTAAGCGCATCGACCGCGCGCCCCTGTTTGGTCATCGGGTAGCCTTCAAGCGAGGTTGCGGCTGCCGAGGCGCTTCCAGGGACATTGAACAAGATCGAGGAGATGCTTCCACCGTACATCACACCATTGTAGGCGCTGATGAGGAAGACAATCGCGGTCGTACTCTCGAACTGGAGCGTAAACGGCGTGATGATCGCCAGCGTCAGTGCACCGCCGACGCCAGGGAGCGCTCCGCCGATCATGCCGATAACCACACCGAGGAGGAGAAAAAGGACGGTTGGCCAACCGAAGGTGGTCTGAATCGCATCGATCAGAATTCCGATAGCAACCATTAGAGCACCCCCGTCATGATGTCTAGATTCATGATACCGAAGAATCCGTAGGCGACACCGATCATGAGTGCCGTCAGCAACAGTGTTCGCAGGTAAGATTGCCCGGCATAGAGCATATAGGCAATCACAAACAACGGCGTGATCCAGAACAAGCCAACGAGATAGCCAGCGATGATGTAGCTTGTGATGAGCGCAGCGAGTACGAGCATCGTATCGAGATCCGCAGTTGCGGCGTTTTCGCGATCGCTCGCTGGCGATGCCGTCGTTTCCTCTCCCGTTGATGTATCCGCGGTCGTCGTTTGGGCATCACGGACATTCGCTCTGGTATCAGGACTTACAACACGGGCCACCGTCGCGGCCACATCGAACCGCTCAACACAGATGTGGGCAACACCAGCAAGCAAGACGATACCGGACGTGAGCCGTGGGAACAGCCGTGCATCTGCACTGAAGCTATTGGCTGTAATGAACATATAGCCCGCCGCGAGCAGTATGGTCCAGAACAGTACCCGCCCGCCATCGACGAGACGAACGAACTCGACGAGGGGCTCTAAGCGGCCCGTTTCTTCACCCTCGGAGCGACGTTCGTGACTCATGAATCCAGATATTCAGTCGCGGATTCGGCGGCGATCTTCCCATAGACTGCTGCGTTCGTCTGAGCGGTGCCACCAGGGTAGTTGTCGTAAAACAGCCCCCCTGTACTGTTGCCTGCTGCGTACAGACCAGGGATCGGTTCCCCCCGGGTATCAAGTACTTCCGCGTTGGTGGTTATCTCGACACCACCGAAGCTGAACGTGATTCCACCAGTGACCGCATAAACGTAGTAGGGCGGCTCGTCGATCGGAATTGCCCAGTTGGATTTCGGTGGCGTGATCGCCTCAATCCGATTGCCATCAAGCGTCTCGGGATCGAACTCCGAGGTGGTGGTGTGGTTGTTGAACTCGCGTATGGTCTCGGCTCCGGTTGCTGGCTCACTACAGCCTGCTTCGGCGAGCACGGCTTCCAGATCCGTGCCCGTGGTCGGATCAGAGGGGCCGGTCGCCCGTGCAAGGTGGTGGGCCTTCGAATCTAAGACGATATAGGCGACATGACTGGGCTGCTCAAAGATGCGCCGACCGAACTTGGCATATGTATGTGCCCGGGCATCTTCTCCCTCATCGACGAAACGCTCGCCGTGATCGTTCACCAACAGTCCGTATTGGTAGCCATCGACACGGTTTGCCCCTCCTTCGACTGCGGGAGCATCGGCGTCAATGAGCGCCATGTGTGCGCCGCCCCACTGACCGACGAGGCGGGCACCGACGGTCTCGGCCATCGTGATCGCTTCGCCGGTGTTATGTCGGCTCCCGCGGACGGGCATTGCGTCGTAGTTCTGGCCGTAGTAGCGCACGCGTTTCTCATCGCTTGAGCCATAATCGCCCGCTGCGAGAATCACCGCATCCGCATCGAACCGAATCCGTCCGTCCGGACAGCGAGCGTCAACGCTCCGGAGCGCACCATTCGGAGCGCGATCCATTGCGGACGCCGCGGTATTGTAATGGACATCTACACCACAGTCGGTGGCCGCCTCAGTGAGCGTTTCGACGTACTCCTCGCCATCGAACCAGGTCCGGGCTGCTGTATAACCGACGGCAAGTGGCTCCATCCGCCAGTCAACCCCCTGAGCGGTGAGCCACTCGATAGTCTCACCAGCGCGCTCGACGAGCACTGCTGTGAGGTCCTCGTCGGCACGACCGTTCGTCTGGGCCATCACATCCGCGTGGAAATCCTCGGTTGTGTAGTCCTGGACTGCGAACTCATAGCCCTGTCCAAGATCGGTGCCGACTGAGGGTACTCGAAAGGACTCACTGAACCGAGTATGGCCCCCCTGCTGGTCTGCGGGGGCTTTTTCGAGGATTGCAACCGAGTGTCCGAGCTCAGCACCTCTGAGTCCGGCGACAAGACCGGCGGTGCCGCTTCCCACAACTACGATGTCGTACGTCCGTTCGTCGATATATTTGGTTTCGTTCATGGTATCACTCTTACTATCAGGTATCTCCATTCATTATTTCATCAATGTTGATGCGCTGTTGGATCGTATCGAGCGATCGTTTAAGCGCATTTCTCGCTGCCTCGTGATCGCCAAACTCGACGGTGTTACCCGTTTGTTTTGCCCATTTCTGGGCCGAATTCTTCTGAAGAGCCGTTTGCACGGCTTGCTCTAGGGTTGCCCGCTTCCCGGTGTCTGTCCCTGGTGGAAGGAACATACACCTCGTGAGCTGTCCGATGTAATCGATGCTCGAAAATCCTTCATCGGATGGGGAGGGTGCGTCTGGGAAGATCGAGCTTCCTCGACTTGAAAGAATGGTTATGGGTTCGAGATCACCCGAGGCTACCGCACCCGACGCAGCGGTATCTGTCGTCGCAACGATCGGTACTTCACCCGAGACAGCCGCTCTGATAGCGGGACCACCCCCGCCATAGCTGACGTAGCGGTCATACTCCAGGTTGTATTCCGTTCGCATCACGTTGGCCGCGACGTGAACGATCCCCCCGCGACCGAGCCCGGAGAAGATCGATAACTCGTCGGTTCGATAGCGTTCAACGAGATCACGTAGCCCCTCAACCCCAAGCTCGCTCCGAGCGAAGACTGCATACGGAGTCTGTCCGTACGTACAAACCGGAACGAGCGAGCGTATGTCCCAGCTCGGCTGATAGACGAGATAGGAGATCGGTGTTGAGGGAGGATTGAACACACCGAATGAATAGCCGTCCGACTCTGTCTGGACGAGTTCACCGGTACCTTTCAATGAAGACGCACCAGGAGCGTTCCTGATCGCAACGCTCACATCGAGTACCTCGGACAGCTTAGGCATAATCTGCCGAGCGTATGTGTCAGTACCGCCGCCTTGGCCAAACGGAACGATACACGAGAGCGATTCGCTTGGGTAGGCTGCTCCCACCTGGCCACTGTTGTTGTTACAACCTGCCAACGCTGTGATACCGATCGTCGTGCTCGCCAGGAACGACCGCCGCGAGATACGGTATTGCCTATCACTCATCGCAACGAAGTCCAGTCAATACCACATATATAAATATTCCTATTTAGAGCGATGTCTCCTTATGATGAACGATCCGAGATATGTGAAGATAGCATCAGCGGTACTGTAGATCGAGTTCGATCTCGTTGACTGTTCTGAGAAGGGTATTGCTGATTTCATCCTCAAAGTGATCGTTATCCAAGCGATGTGGAGACACAGAGAGGCTGATCGCACCGATTGGTTCTCTACGAGTATCAGAGCGGATCGGTACACCTATCCCTGTTAATCCACTGATTGATTCTTCGTTGCTGATTGAGTAGCCCCGCTCACGGATCGCTGCTAGTTCGTCAGCAAGATCCGCTCGGGTCGTGATCGTTGCCGGAGTGTAGCTGGGCATCCCCCGCTGATCGAGAATAGCGTCAACACGTACTTCGGGGAGCGTTGAGAGGATCGCCTTTCCAGCAGAACTGGCGTGTAAGTGCACTCGCTTGCCGATATGCGCATCAACTAAGATCGCGTTCTCTCCGGTCGCCACATGGATGTAGTAGCCATAGCCATTCTCCTCGACAATGAACTGGATACGTTCGCCAGTTTGGCTAGCGAGACTATCGACCTTCGGAATGATTAGCTCGTATGCGGGAGTTCGAGCTCGGGCGTGCCCGCCCTTGTTCAGGAACTCCAGTCCGATATGATAGCCCTGGTCGTTGCGAGTGAGGTAGCCGAGCGATTCGAGAGTCGTTAGATACCCATGGACGGTACTCTCAGCAAGGTCGACTGCAACCGCAATCTCACTCAGCTTCGCACCCTCAAGTCGCTGCACTGTATCAAGAATCGTCGTGGCCGTCTCGATTGTCTTCAGGGAACGTCCCGGTGATTCCCATTCACTCATACTACCCAACTGGACTCATATGACTTTACATATTGTGAACTAACACCAATCCTACATTCACAATCTTCGTTAGCGATCACTAAGTATAGTAGCACTGAACTCCTACGCAGCGGGGAATATACGGGCTGTATTACTGTTGAGCCATGATCTGCTGATCGTTAGTCCTAAATATAATTTGAATGATTATCTAATTATATCCGTGTAAGTCGGTGACGAGGTAGCACCAATCACGAGAGTCAAATGCACTATTGGAGTTTATTTCTATTACAATTATGTGTATCTAACATCTCCAAGGTTATATTGTATTTGTATATATTAAATTAATAGATATTAAAATGGTTTTAACTCGCGCGCAGAAGGATAAACACCAGCTATCATTCCCCGTTAGGCGATCTTTGACTGCTGTCTCCTTCGACGTACACTACCAACAGAAGGCGATACGAACTACAGATGGCCCTATGTGAGGCGTTGGACCACGTCTTACTACAGTTGTGTCCAATTGCTTCTACAAGTACGTAGGCTGATAGCAATGATGAGTAGATGTGAGATGAGACTGGAATGCTTTGTTGAATAGGGTATGGCTGGGCTCATTGTGTTGAGCAGGTGCGTTCGAGGGTGGCGACGGCCCAACATGAGGATGCATTCTCTAAACTCGTGGTACCACGCCTACGTTCGCACAGCAGAGCCGAGCGAGCGCTTTGTCGTCGAATATGACGTTTTACCCCGCAGTGTTGGTTGTAGAGAGCATCATTAATGGGGGCGGAGGCGTACGGTGTGTGGATACTGTGTTTGATCAAGTGTGCTTCCACTGGACAAAAAGACAATAACCACGGAAAGACGCGGAGCCGAGACTTACACACTGATCATCATAGCAGATATTCGACGACGTTGATCCCCACCACGGCCAGGAACACAGGAATGAACACCGGCATCAACGCCGCGACACACGACAAGATACCGCCTTGGACTTACTGACGGCCATACCCGGGAGCAGCATCCGTCCGACGGATCCCGTCGCTTCCAACCAACTCTGTCGCACCTGCGTTGTCTGTCCCCACCATCACCCGAATCAAGCCTTTCAGGATCAGATACATCGTGTACAAGCCAAAGCCCAGCGTGATAATCTGAGCAACGTTGATCCCAGCCGAACTAGCACACAATACCTGTTCGGCTTCCGAGATACCGACTTATGCTGGCACGATCGGCAACAACACACCAACGTTACGCTTGGGGAGTACTACTACCATGCTGGTATTGTCAAGGGAAGGTGGTGAAAATCCCACACCGGTGATGCCTCGACTATAGGATATCCGATAGCGATCCCAATAGGCCACTGCCAGTAGGAGGTTCTGCCCTGCGCTCGATCTCTCCGAAGAAGTCAAAGCAAACGAGATCATTGACACCACCGTAGAGAGCGGCCTGCTTTCCGGTAAATCGCCAACGGAATACGTTACGGTGGCAATCTACGCCGCTACAGTACTGTGTAACGAGAAGAAGACCCAACGCGAGGTCGCCGCAGTAGCAGAGGTAACCATAGTGACCATCCACAACCCTATCAAGAATAGATCGAGGTGATGGACAGCCCCTAGCGTAGTTTCATCGAACCATCACGGTTCGGTGAACGACGTGGTGATCTCTCTTTTCTACGGACTTGGAATCGATCTATCTCGGAGACAGAACAGTGAATTGAAGACAAGACGTATCCCGCCTGATGCCGTACTATTCTTTGTGGCGCAGCCGCTTCGCTTTCGTTATTCGTCCCAATCATGGGATGATCAACGTGTTCGACAACAGATTCTTCAACCGCTCCGGGGCAATATCGGTGCTCGAGCAGTGACTCCTCGGTTCGATATCAATGGGGGATGGGATACCCACCGCTTTGAGATGACGAACGGAGATGTCGCGTTGTTCGCCCGCCAGAACGGCGAGGCCTACTGGATGGGCAACACCGAAACACCGAATTCGCTCTGGCAGACTGATAAATTCGACTGGGACGAAGTACCCTATCACGTCTCGCGCTGGGCCCAGCGTGAACTCCTCGCAACACTCCACGAGGAGGATCCGTGGCTCGCCGATTACCCTCACCTTTCGTGGTTTTTCCTGCCGGTATTTATGTCGAAAGACGGTCGTGACTCGACGCGAGCGTTCTTCCGAGATCATGCGGCGGGATTTCCAGATGCCAGCTGGCGTGAGACGACTCGATTCTTTGAGGACGTTCTTACTACCGGCGCGCTGGACGAGTATCGACACACGATGGCCGGCAAACTCGGTACCAGCGATCATGTCAATCGTGTCCGCATGAGTGCCGCGATGGGCGAATTCATCGCCGCGAGGATCATCGTCGATGCGGGCTACACCATTGTCCCGGAGATCGAAGTGACGACTGGACACTCCCTAGACTACCGGGCGACCGACGCCGCGACGAACGTCCTCGTCGAGGTAACCCGTCCACAGCAGCCCCAAACCCGCGTCGCCGCCGGTCCCGTCGCTGCTGTTCGGGATACTGTCGAGACGAAAACAAATGGACAGCTCGCCAAACATGGAGGAGGCGCTATCCTCTTCGTTGATTGCTCGAGTTTTAGTGGGGAGCAGTGGGCCGCGGTTCGGAACGACCAACCGGCTGTTCACCACCGGCCAGTCATCGTCTATCGCGCCCGACCAAGTGGTCTGATTGAGGGTTACCGGAAGGGATCGATCCCACTCGAATTTGGGGGGGCGCTCACGTTCGTTGACTGAGATAGGTGCTCGACAACCATGACTATCCGACAACAAAACACGACTCTGCCGATTGACGGTCGACACCGGATACAGTGATTGTTCAATCGCGGCTGAGTCAGCCAATCCGTCGGCAGCGATACGTCCTCGCTGACGTTCGGTAATGTCACCTACCGCTATTCTTCCTTACTACGCTGTGGTTCCAACGGGAGCTGGATCAACATCCTCATACGTTTTGTCGAACGAGCAAATCGGCAACTCGCGAGTTTCGGCAGTCGCCGCATAGAAGGTATCGAACGGTATCATCCCGTCCTCGAAATAGGTGACCGCCTTCAAGACGATCTGCTGCTCGTGCTCGTCATCGATTGCGGTGGGGATGCGGTTCAATCGGGATGATTGCCACTCCTGTCAGTGTCGCCCCTTGGCGTATCCATATCGCCCTTCTCTGTACATGAGGAGTAGGATAGAAACGACGATCCGCCCCACGATGAGAAGGCCACCGAAGCGAACACCGATCATCGCAACCGAGACCGCCTCCGGAACAATGCCCACGCTGAGACCCCCCGTTCGAATCACGACCGATTCGGGGACAAGTAGTCCGCCACCGAACAACGCAAGCGCCACCCAAAATATCAAATTATGTAGTAGTACAGATGTCCACCGTTTGAGGACCATACATCTACTTGATAAACAGTTACAATAGTCGTTCGGGTGTTCAAGCGATGACGAAACTTGTGATTCTGTTGTATTGTCGCTCACTTGAAAACAGTGCCAGTTCGTCGTTACCCACTGTCACGGTTCAAGGCGTCATCACGGTGTATACCCTCCGGATGAGGGTCTCAGATCTGTCTGATGCTATCGTTGGCAGTGGCAACTGGTGATGGCTCTACGCATACAGGATTTGCTATAGCGACATGAAGTTTATACACACCATGCATATCCTTGTGATATCGACCGTTGGTTGTACAGACTGTGACGGTCTGGAAATACACAACACATGTACGTAAGCTGTTCGTATCCCGCTACCAACCGAACATGACCGACTCAGATCCACCCCGGACCACGGTATACCGGCTTCTTCTGAGAAAACCAGAGGTAGGATCGTGAGCAACGAGACCAATACTGTACCCACCGAACGATCGCACACGTCAGACGATCCTCTTGTGGTTCGACGAACTCGCTGCCAGAGCTAACCTTCCAACCGAGATCGACGGTCAGAAGCCGATTCCACAGACGGCCCGACGCTTATTCAGCGACACAGGAGACGATCCTCGCTGAAGTGGGCGACATCGCTGCTGAACAGGGCAGCGCGAGTGCCGAAGTGGTGCTCCAAGAGTATCTCTTTCCGGACCGACGGCGCCAACTCCGCAGGCAGTACATGCGTGAGCGACTTGCGCAGGCCTTTGGGAGAAACCACCATGAAAATCAATGTTGGAACAGCGATTGAAGACGCTCAATAGAGCTGTGTCAGTTCTGAGTCGGTGGAATCGATATGGTACAGCGCTGTCTCTCCTTCGGGACATTGTTGGCGAAAATCATCCGCCGAATCAAACGCCCTCCCGGGGGCTGTTTTCATGGCTATCCGTATCACCTCTTCATTAACTTCTATGAGGCTCGAAAATATCTGTCCGACGGTTGTTTGCCGTGTACTTTTGCGTACGCCTCCCGAGCTCGCTTGGCATCGGCAGCATCCGTGATACTACCAGAAATCCATGTGTCACCAAAGGGAGAATAGTTATTGAAATCCACCGTGAGCCACGTCCGCAGCAATCGCTCCGCAACCCGTTTAGCGTACGGGGTGAGCTCCGTCATAGAGTGATCTGCCCCCGGTGGGAACGCATCGCGGAGCTCACAGGTCAATCTGAAGCCCCAGTCCATGAACTCTCCCCGTGCCGGTGAGTAGAAGATCGAGTCGCTACAGTTTCCGTCCACATCCGAACTAAGGACATCAGCTGGATCCACAGTGACACTGCTGTTCGGTCCCTCCGCATGGAAGTCGCCCATCGATTCGAACTCGTGTCGTACTAACTCAACGACGGCAGCGTCTTCGTCAGATAGATCAACCATGATGCGTTCATCTTCGCTTGACACTATAAGGATCCTGTCGCCTATAGCAGATACCATCAGCGACAAATGGGGCCAGAGGTTGCTTCGATCACCGGAGCGATCGCTTCAGAAGAGCTGTTCGAGATCCGTGAGATCGTTCACCGTCCATTGGTACGTGGTGGAGACAGGAACCACTGGAAATAGTGGTGGTGGCTCGTCGCGCCTTGGTCGAATTTTTACTGGAAATCCGGTGTGTTTACCAGCGAAATCATATCGAAGGTGAACCCTTGTAAACGATGTTGTCCCCCTGGCTTCAGTCGTTGTGATCGAGCCGTCGACCATGTCCAGCACGGCAGATGACCAAATTATGAGAGAATAAAGATAGCTCTTTATGAGTGAGAGGGATATATTAATCTCGGTCAACTGTGACAGACGCACGTGAGAGCTGGGGCGACTGGTATGAGAAGGTAGAGGGCGATGTCGATCCGGCCGTCGTGGAGCTACGAGAACAGCTTGAAGAAGAGGACAAGGACAGTGTCCTGGATGTCGGCTGTGGCGCAGGGCGTCACTTGCTATACCTGACACAGAACGAGTTCGACGCACATGGGTTCGACTTCTCTGAGTCGGCGGTCGCCAAACTGAAAGAGAAACTGGACGAACTCGGCGCCGAGGCGGACGTACAAGTGGCGGACATGGCCGAGAAGTTCCCCTACGACGGGGAGCAGTTCGACGCCGTGCTGGCGATCAGATCCATCCACCACGCGGACCTGAGCACGATTAACCACTCCGTAGATGAGATATTCAGGGTCCTGCGATCCTCTGGCCTGATCTACGTTCAGGTTCCGACGTACGAGAAACTAGAGAAACTGCAGGGAGACGGCGAGGAGTTCGAGGAGGTCGAGCCTGGGACGAACATCCCGCTCGAGGGTCCCGAGGAGGGGGTCCCCCATCATAACTTCAAGAGAGAGGAGGTACACGAAATCTTCTCCGACTTCGAGATCGAGGACCTCGACAAGAGAGACGACCACTACAACCTGCTAGCGCGCAAGCTCTCGTAATCTCGTCTCATGCATACTTCAAGGTGGAGCCTCCGACCTCACGGAGTCGTTCGAAAGATCTGGGATCGTTCGTGATCTCACAAGAGCCGCGCTCTTGCGGACCTCTCGGAGGTCCTCTACGCTTAGTGACGAAAAAGCAAAGCTCTCTCGAGCCACGACCTTTCCGCTTCCATCGAAGACGATACCCAGCTGTGCCGGTTCGGTCAGCCACGCCCGTCTCCTCACGTTTGGCCTCCTCGCCGAGCGTCTTTCGTGTATTTCTGGGTGGAACGATATCGAGATCGAGCTAGGTGGCCATCAGCTTGCCTGATAGAATCTAGCGATAGAGTCGATATGGCAATACCAGCAAGCTATGAGACAGTTGTACATACATTTAATACAGCGAGAAAATAGCCAATAGTATGTCTACTCCGTCACGCCCACAGCACACGAGCAAGTCGTCAGATCAGCCGACCACCTTCCCGCTTGAGACGCTGACAGATAATCAACGACGAACCCTAACTCACTATCTCGACGCCAAATATTGAAGCGTGAATGCAGTGGAATCGATCTCGTTTGTTCGAGTACTACTTCGTGACAAGCCTGGCATGGTTCTCACACCCCTTGTCCTGCCGAGTGACAGCGAATACACGCCCAAGATAACCATTCAAGAACTCGTTGAGGCGCTCGACCTGAACTATCATGTCTGCAGGAACGACGATCTGTATGTGGCCCGTATCTCTTGGCGACTTGAGTTGCTCTCACGGGCAGACGAGCACGCGACCAATTTTCACTACCGGATGGGGGTATTTTTGGAGTATTCACCGGCCGATCTGAGGCATTACTTTGAGTCAGAACCGGCAGATACGCATCCAGAGGAGCTCGTTCGCAGCGGCGTCTTTCAGCCCCACGTAGCCTATACGAAGTTCTTACCCCAACGCTTCGATGATTCGGTCGACGGATATGAACGAGCTATCGAACGAGGCAAAGCGATCTATGAACAGATCACCTCGTTTGCCGATGAACAGGACCATGCACACCTGGACGCGTATATAAATTATTTCTATGATATGGCTGTCCACAAGTGTTCTCCGCAAAAATAAATCGTCGCCACCGATCTCTTCGTCTCCCACGGAGTCGTCACCAGCTCCGGGCAACTGCTCTGCACATCACCGCCGATTCAACTCTTGTTTCGGCGGTGATGAGTACAGTGGGATTATTAAACGAACCGTTTCAAGCCGGGGCCTCAGAACCTATTTTGGTGATGTTCCTCGAATTACACAAATTTGGCGGCCAAATGACGGTTCACGAGACGACGTTCAACACCAGTGTGACCACAGCCAGCAGAAGGTACACGTGTTGCCCACTGACCGAGTAGTCGCCAGCGCGTCTGTGGACGATAACGGCACCGACGAAGTATACAACGAGACCGACTGCGGCGGCCGTCCCGATCGGTGGCACTGGCACACCGATGCCGATCAGCAACCCGAGCGCGCCCGCTGTGCCTTCAGGGTGCCCAGCATCGGCAGCCACGATTCCTTCACGTCTACCTCGGCCATGGATTCGAGGATGACCTCTGGGGGGCGAAAGAAGGCTACCGCTGAGATACCGACAGCGACAATAGTCAGAATATTTATAGAAATATGGGCGGTAGATATGGTGAGTGCCATGATTTATTCTTGTACGTTTTGCGCGGGAATTCGTTCATCATGTTCCATCCGCGTCTTCGACTTTGCGATCACACACAGATGGCCGGATTCGATTTCGAACGGAATATTAACGAGATTAATGTAGTTTTGCGTCACATTCAGCCACGTGATTTCGACAATCTCTCGATCGTCGAAATGCGGTCGGAGCTCTTTGAACGTGGCGACGGAGATAGTCTTGCGCGTGGCTCCCTCTGCATACGCCAGCGCCACACGTTCCTGATCAGAAAAGAGCGGACTCGTCTGGTACTCCGCAAGCTCGTTGAACGTCTCCATCCCACGGTTCCTGCGGATCGCCCCTGACTGCCCAAAGCCCACACAAAAGCCACGCCCGTTGCTCTCTGAGGTGAGCATCCCCACCATGGGCTTGAGTTCAGGCTCAATCTGGATTCCATTCGCATGGAACGGGTGGTTAAGTCCCAGAGACTCCGGTAGACAGGCAGTCACGACCTTCACCGTTCCGGGCTTCCGTTGCACCATCCAGTAGCCGAACCGCATTTTGAGTCCATCGGGCTTCTCGATTGACTCTGGTCGTAGAACCATAGATTCACGTACGAGAGCACGGAGGATGGATATTCGCTGCAACATGTTTCATTCGACGGCCAGTCGCACAACTCCGAGCGAAGATCTCAGTGTATCGAGCCAGTCGACTCAGAGGGATACTGGCGTACCCAAACGCCGGCGTCCTCTTGTGCACCGTGGATCGTCTTTAAACAGCCACCGATTTACTCAATTGGCTCTGCGAAAAACTCCTTGATAACCGTCTCTTCGGCGTTGTGGAGCACCCTGCTCGCCGTCGATTTGCTGACAGTGAGTGTGACCGCAAGATCGGTGAGCGAACACTCGCGGGGGCTGTCGTAGTAGCCGCGCTGGACAGCCTTGATCATGAATCGTCGTTGGCGGTCGGTCAACAGATCCACCGGATCGGTCGTTTGTGTTACCGAGACGACTCATACGTGAAGCCAGTGTCCTCGAACTCGGCTTTGAGCTTCGACAACCGCTCGTGTGAGGTCGTCAGGTCGAACGTTATCCATCCAGCTCGTAGGGTGAGTGGGAATTGTACAAGGTTTCCGGAAGCCAAGATTGCGCGAACTGGTGGTGGAATGGACGGCATCTCATACTGGATCAGAACGGATTGGTCGTCGGTGTGGAGCACGTCATGGGAGAGCGGAACGTCATCGAAATACCGAAGGACGGCCTGACGGTGCTCCGTTGGTGCTTCGAACGCGACGAAGAGTCCACTGTCCACAAGGGAAGGCAGCGAGTATCCGGAACTCCTTGTCAGGATGATCGGTTGAAAACTCGAACGCACCCCCCGGAAGTTTGAACTGCAATCGGGTGTGGGACATCTACTGCTCTGTTCGATCCCTAACCACTTCTGCTTTAACGCGAACATGTATCGCTCCCGGACCGCATTTTTGTGGATTCGCGATACCGAAACACCGCTTTCTCTTTTTTCTTTGCTTCGATCATCACATCGGCACCAGTTTCGTAGGTTCGGATCGGTCCCGCAACGTAATCACTGTGGTTCTGTGGTCGAATCGACGGATCGGCTTCGTGCAGTCGCCGGGATTCGCTGTAGTGGATGATCGGTGTCGTGTCCCACGTCGCTGTCGCGCGCGTGATCGCCTCCTGGCGGGTCAGTCCACGACTCGTGAATTGGTGGTGAAGCTCATCATAGGTGATCGGAACGTCGATGCGATCATGAACAGCCTCAATCAACTCAGGAATGCTCCAGAGTGATTCTGTGTCATCATTTTCGACAGTCAAACGGTGTCGAACAGATTGTGAGAGTCGCTGAAAGTGCTCACAGAATCGTTTTCCGGTGGTCTCCTTATCACCATAATGTGCGCCGATGTGGACGTTGATCGCGTTGTAGGGTGTCCGCGACAGGTCCATCGCGTCACACAGCGCGCCGTGATTTTCTAGGTCGATTAGCGATCGCTCGACAACGCCCTCGTCGGTACTCGCCAACTTCACAAAGTGACCGGGATGAAAGGTGAGCCGAAGGTCATGCTCGCGGGCAAGCGTGCCGATCTCTTCGAATAAACGACGGATTTCGGTTGCGTTCGGCAAGTCATCGAGTTCGTACTGGCTGAACCAAGGAAGCAGATCCGAACTGATACGATAATAGTAGATGCCGTTGTCGAGATTCCACTCGATGATGCGTTTGAGATCACGGCAATTCTGGACAGTGAGGGTACCAGCGTATTCAAGCCCGCGATCCTCGAAAGTCGCCTTGCGCATCCCACGATTCGTACGGATGTCCTCCTCACGAAGAGTCACATTCATTACAGCATAGCCATAGCGTGTCATGGGACCATTGTCTACAGCTACGCGCTGCTATCTGCTACCATCTTCGCTTTCGTTGCTGTCTGCAACGGGTATTTCCAGTTCACGGGATCAACAGTCATTCATATCAAAAAACAGTGTAACAGCATTCAGTATTAGCATGGCGAGAGTTCTACACGCAGATAGTGTACTTCAATCCGAATGTGGTTACAGAGAATTACAAGACATACGAAAACGAGATACAGTGGCGTGACGACGATGAGGAACTACAACTGTGGAAAGACGGTGAAACGGGGTATCCAATGGTGGATGCCGGAATGCGACAACTGCGGGCAGAAGCGTTCATGCACAACCGAACGCGGCTGATCGTTGGCTCGTTTCTGACCAAAGATCTCATGCAAGACTGGCGGGACGGATACAACTGGTTTCGTGCACTGCTCGTCGATCACGATACGGCAAGCGAGAACGGCAATTGGCAGTGGGTCGGATCGACAGGGGCGGACGCACAGCCGTACTTCCGTGTGTTCAACCCGATGACACAAGGCGAACGGTACGATCCCGACGCCAAGCACATCAAGCAGTACGTGCCCGAACTCCGTGACGTGGCACCCGACAAGATCCACCAGTGGCACGAACTCGAAGACGATGAACGCGATGAGATCGCCCCTGACTATCCTGCCCCGATCGTCGATCACAAAGAACGGAGAGAGCGAGCGATCGAAATGTTCGAAACGGCACGCGGAAAAGAGTAGCAGTATCGATCAGACACGGTCTCATCGAGACCGTCACCACCATCGAGATACGTACTGAAGGCCGATTCGCTCACCCCAACCGCTTCAGTATCGTTGTTTTCAGTGATACTGTTCGGTAGAAAGCGTGCGTGATCGACGCCAGTAAACGACAGTGGATCAAGCGACTCTCTCGTTCAATCGTCGGATTCGCGTGCTCCGCGTACCTGCACGATGTGAGTGAGCGTAACCAGACCAAGTCCGCCAACGACGTTGCCAGCCGTGATGATGACCGTCATGCGGGCGAGTGTTCCAACGCCGATGCTGGCGTTGAAGAGCATACCGAAAACGACGTGCAGCACGGTGACGATTACGTGGTCGAACGGTCCGAGCGCCAGCAGGAATCCGACGATGTACGCGAGAGTAATACGGTCTCTGACGCTGTCTGCGGCTTCCAAGAGAAAAGACAGCAGACTCACGAGGATGCCGCCCGCGATTGCGTCCGCGAACTTCGCCAGCGGCGCTCGGTGAACGAATTCATTCGCTGACGTGCGTAATGACGCCGCTGTCGCTGGTGTCAGCGCACCCTCGACCGAAAAGATGAGCGCCATGAGAACACCACCGATGAGGTTGACCACAAAGGTGACGCTCCACAGGCGGAGGAGCGGCACGACCATCCACGAATCTGGCTGATTGACCGCTTTCGCGACCGGGTCCAAAAAGTTCTCGTTGAATAGTTCCGTTCGGCCGATTACCAAAAATATGAGGCCAGGACCGAAGGCAAGTGCACCTGCAACCGAAGCGAGATCGCCGGACAGGGGCTTGACCGCCGCGTGGACGATACCGAGAGCAACGATGCCGAAAACGACTGTGAACCCCGCGATGAAGCTCGTCGCAACGAGTTCGAGCGCTGACTGGTTGAGTCGCCGTTCACCCTCTTCGACTGCCCGGTCGAAGATCTCAGCCGGAGAAGGGGCTACAGTCACGTACTGGCTATCGGTTTGCTGAGTGATAAAGATTCAGTCTAGCAAATGATAAGACTTAGCTGCTACAGTGGTTCGCTGTCAGCTCGATGCCCTATACGAAGGTGTCGGCCGTGGAGAGTGCCGAGTCGAGCTAAACAGCATTAGTGGGCACCGGCGCAAGGAGCAAAATCCTCTGGAGCCACCCGAACGTATCAGTATATCATCCATTAGGCGTCGCTCATTCGCAGGATGGGCTTGATAGTCTCACCGTTCTCTGCGTCTTCAATGGCGTTATCGATATCCTCAAACTCGTAGTACTCGACAAACTCGTCGAACGGGAATCGGCCTTGCTGATAGAGATCGATAAGCGTTGGAATAAATTCCTTAGGATACGAATCTCCTTCCGTTACGCCCCGTACCGAACGGCCAGTGGTGACGAAGCTGTTCACATCGAGACTGACCTCCGTTCCGAGCGGTGGTGCACCGGGCACACCAACAGTGCCGAGTTTGGCCAGCGAGTCGAACGCCTGCCGTAGGACATCGGTGACGCCCGTTGACTCAACGGCGTAATCCGCCCCGTTGTCGGTTGCTTTTCGGACCGTTTCAACAACGTCAGCAACTGATTGAGGGTTCACCGTCATTGTTGCGCCGAGATCTGACGCAAGTTCAAGGCGACTATCCACGAGATCCACAGCAATGATATCTTTCGCTCCGACAACCTGCCCAGCCATGATAGCACTGAGACCGACCGTTCCGGTGCCGAAGACGACGAGTGATGACCCTGGAGTAACAGTGAGAGAGTTCATTACTGCTCCTGCACCGGTCTGAACACCACAGCCAAGCGGTCCGGCCAACTCTAGGGGGAGATCGTCTGTAACGGGAATAACGTTCTCTTCATGCGCAATAGCGTGTGTTGCAAATGATGACTGGCCAAAGAAGTTAGCGTTGATGGGGTCACCGTTATCGCTTATCGGCGAGGAGTCGTCTTCGAATCGAGTCCCGCCGAAGTTCTGTTCGAAAAACGACTCACAGTACGCGACATCACCCTGACGACAGTTTGGACACGTCCCATCGTAGTTGAACGTCAATGCAACACGATCACCTGGTTCGACTGCTGCAACACGGTTTCCAACGGACTCAACAATGCCAGCTCCTTCGTGACCGAGAACGACCGGCGGATCCGGTGGATAGTTACCGTCGCGAACGGTAAGGTCTGTGTGGCAGATGCCAGTGCCAACAATGCGAACAAGTACTTCCTTCTGACGGGGATCTTCCAGGGTGAGACTCTCGATCTCGAACGGTCCTTCTTGCTCTCTTACAACCGCTGCTTCGATCTCCATAGTTAATATTCTCTCCGAGACCGCATTACTATTCTTCCCAACTGCATGGAAAATACACCACCGTGACCGACACGGCTAAAGTCGAACGAGTGCCCAGATATCTCAAGCGAATGATCACCCCGATCGGAGTCACCACGCTTTCACCGTTCTCAACCGGAGATAACACCACGGAATACGAGCAGAACGATGACAAAACTGTCCTATACCACAACGTATGCATATTCACTACAATGAGCAATACATTCCGTTACCGCCTCTTGCGTGTGCTAATCCCCGTATGGGTTTCGGACTGCTCGCTCTCACTGGAGTCCTACATGCACCCACCGAGTTCCTTCCTTTGGCCCAGTGGAGTGACCGGTACTGGCCGATGCTTGTAGTCGGTCTGATCGGTCTGTATCTCGTGCGCCCCTTCTTCCTGTGGCCACTCAGCATATTCCCCGTCTTTATCGGCTATGCGTTCGGCTTTCCAGTCAAAGTTCCGTTGGCGTTGCTTGGAACACTCCTCACGTGCGCTCCACCGTTCCTCATCGCTACCCGGTTCAATGAGGAAATCCCATACTTCGGACGGATTGTAGAACACAGAACGACACTCGTGGAGACGACAGGTGAACTTCGCGGGAGGGTTGCAGCACGACTCTCACCAGCCCCTGCAGACACTGTTGAACCAGCTCAGACACGTGTTCACACCGAACGTGATCCGTTCAAGAACCCTCTGCCCAGTCGCAGGCCTACTTAAACACCTTTTAGATAGCATCACCCCTAACTCGCTCATGATCCTTATTACAGTCGATGACAACAGAGTTCGATTCAGAGATAGATGGACACGTTGCGATCGTTACAGGGGCCTCTTCGGGAATTGGAGAAGCGACGGCCACCTCCTTAGCGTCACGGGGGGCAAGCATCGTTCTCGCTGCACGCAGTGAAAGCGAACTCGAAGAACTCGCAACCCAAATCGAAGACAAAGGCGGCGAGGCGCTCATTATTCCGACTGATCTCACGGACGATACGGATATCGACGCCCTCGTTGATGCGACAATCGACGCACACGACCGAGTCGATATCCTCGTGAACAACGCCGGTCTCATGCCTCTTGCTTATATCGCGGACGCGGACCATGAGACGCTTCAGACCACTATCGATGTCAATCTCAGTGGGCTGGTCAAACTCACTCACGCTGTTACCCCCACGATGGTATAACAAGGAAGATGACACATCGTCAATCTTTCTTCAGTCGTTGGACGCTTCTCTCAGCCTAACAGTTCACATTACGACACGACAAAAGCCGGTGTTATCCAATTCGGTGAGTCGCTTCGACGCGATATTGCCGAAGCGGGAATCCGCGTTGCGACAATCGAGTCGGGAGCCGTCAATACGGAACTTATCGAACACATTCCTGATGAGGAAGTCCAGTCAGCCACCGAAGACCTTTTTGAATCGATGGAGCAGTTCACGCCTGAAGACATCGCCCGAACAATCACGTTTATCGTGACACAGCCACAACGCGTAGATATCAATGAAGTCCTGATTCGCCCGACGGACCAAGTTCAGCCGTAGCGGTGGCGTCCGTAGCGAGGTTGCACTCGTTTTTGAGTGGTGGTGCTGAGATAATAGCCCACAGTATTCAGACACGGTGGTTTCAAACCCCGAGCTCATCCGCAAGGTCATGGAACGTTTCGATCGTAGCGACAGGCGTGCCGTCGTACGGACTCCACGGTAATCCTTTCCGGTCGATACGAACACTCACCATTCCAGCGTGTAGTGCGCCGCGAACGTCCCACCACCCAGCAGCCACGTACGCGATCTCCTTGATCGGTGTTTCTGACCGGGTGGCAGCCTCACGGTACGGCTCGGGGGCAGGTTTATAGATACCTACCTCATCAGCGCTGATCGTTTCCTCAATATACGCGCCGATGTCGGCGTGTTCGACGAGTGAATCAAGCATTTCCGGAGTACCATTTGAAACAATATAACAGTCGTATCCCCCGTCCGTGAGTCGCCGTATCCCCTCATGAACGTCCTCAAAAACAGCAAGGTTGTGGTATACTTCGAGTATTTGTTCACGTTCATTCTCGTCGACAGTGATATCATTGACAGCGAGTGCGTAGTCAAGCGAATCGCGGAGCAGGTCGTCGAAGGGACGATACGTATCAATGAGGGCACTGTGCATCGCATAGCTGAGAGAGCGTGACCGCCAGAGGTCTGAGACACTTTCTGCGTCATCAGTGTGCTCAGAAAGCGCCCTCGCGGCCGTATCGACATCAACGATGGTGCTGTACGAATCGAACGCGACCACGGAAACGGACTCTGGATCGAGGGCCATACGGATCTCTCTCCCCGAATCTACTCAAAACTACCGGGGGTTCGGCTCTGCAAGTGGCTCGTTTTGTTCGTTACTGCTAATGGTCTTCATGATCTCCTTAATAGGTGAAGAAGAACTCTTCCGAGAGGAATTCGAACGGCGTCAGAAAGACCTTCGCCGTTGAACGTTCCTGCCACTACAATCCATTCCCCGAGATCTATGTCGTTCCTAGCGCCCAGTGTCAAGGTGAGTGAACGTTCACGAAAAACAGCTCTTTTTCCGTTATCAAAGATCGTTACGAATCGCCGTTCGTTACTTGCTGTCCAAGCCATGGACTGCATGCGTTGTTCCACGTATTACCAGCAACAGCTCCGATAATGGATCCGAGGAAACCAGCGATCATGTCGGCGTGTTCGGGGCTTCGCTTTGGAATCCATTGTTATATTGAGTTAGTAATAATACCGTAGGTGGTTGAGCCGGTGATTGCAAGAAGTACCACAGTACGCTCGCTGTGTCGTTTGGTTTTAAGCACGTTCACAAGTGTCGTTCCGACTGAGTGCTCGCTGGATTTGGTGGGCGAACTAGACATCGGCAGCGAGGATGTTCAGACGATCGGTGACAGTGGTTCAGCCGTTCGGCAACGATGGATGACCTCCCGAATGGTGTCGACGCTATCCTCGTCAGTCCCGTAGACGACCGCATCGGCGTACGGGTCGATCTGGCGGGTTATGTCGACAAGCCGCTCGATCGTGGCTTCAGATGCCGAGAGCTGGATCATGAGCGAGACATCAAAATCTCCCAGTTCGCGAGCGAAGCCTCCGGCTAGCGATTCGACCCAATAGGTTGTTTCGTAGCTGATACTGCAGAGCGGGACAAGAAAGCCATCGACATGAGGGACAAGTCGCTGGGGATTCAGGCCGGTCCGTTCACGAAGATTACCTGGGTACGGATCCGGGTACAACGTGACGATCAGGTCCCCGTCCACCCGAGTTGACGCCTCTCGGACGAACTGGGTGATCGTCTCCGTTCGCCACGCCTGCCAATCGTCGAACGCACTCGTTGCGAACTGTCGCTCACAGCGATCACATCGACAGAATTCAGAACCAGGAAATCCGGGGGTGGTGAGTCTGACAGCACCTATATTGCCAACCGCTTCGATCCGGTCAAGGAGCTCCATCCGGTAGTCGGGGTCGGTCGGACAGACAGTTCCCCAATGATGCCCATCGACTGTAGGAAGTGCACGAGTTCCACCTTCGGTGCGTGCAGCTCGAGAGGGATCGTCACGAACAGCTTTCGTGTCTCCCCAGCACGCAACGGAGTTGATTATCCCTTCAATCGGAGCACGACGGCGACCACTTACTTCGTCGGCAATGTAGTACGCGACGCTCCCGATGTCTTCTCGAACCAGCGTTGAATTGCTTGTAAGGACCCCATACATAGTCGTTGGTACATCGGGTAGGTATGATAAATGCTCGTCACGGATGACCCGACAATCAACAAAACCCGCAATCAGCTACTGCTACCAAGATTTACAACCATACTCTCGGAGGGCGACACCCGGCGACCAGAGAGTTTCTGAGACGATCGCCGTTCAACAGCTACTGCTCTTCAGAAATCTGACAAGGATTGCTGTCGGTGAAGTATTGTTCTAGCGTGACAGCAGGTAGTTGGATACGTTCAGAGAATCGTCCATACCTTCCAACGAGACGCCGATTAGCCTGCCTTGGGAACGGAGAGAACATTGAAATTTCGGTTGCTGACCGGGTTCGACGATCCGCTCGGCGAGGATTGTATACCAGTGAACCATGATCATGGCAAGCCACGCATGGTTTTAATACGAGAACGAAATAGGTAGTATCATGTCTATTCCAGATCGGACGACATTCCCCCTTGAGACGCTAACGGAGCACCAGCGGGAGATGTTCAGACAATTTATTACTCATAGAAAAAAGGATCAGATGAATATTCGAGAACCGATCTGGTTTGCGCTTCTGCTCGCCGGTAAACGCCCTGCTACTGAGATCACTATCTTTGGCCCGCCTGATGATCCTGACCATCCAATTACTCCTGAAGAGATAGCTGAAGCCTTCGACCTCAACTACCAGTGGTGGGCAGATACCTGCTTAGATGTTGCTCGAAGCTCTTGGCGCCTTGATCTTCTTCCATCCCAGGGAGAGGTTTCCGAAGCATACCATCGTCGTCTGGGATGCTTCTATGGATATTCGGAAGAGGATGTTGAGCACTTTTTAACCGGCGGAGAACAACGAACACTGCCTGCAGATCTCGTCTCAAACGGAGTGTTTTCACCCGATGAAGTTGCCTATACGACGTTCGTTCCCCAAGGACATGATGATTCTATTGACGGCTACAACCGCGCAATCGAGATGGGTAAAACAAATCGATCAACGATTGAGGAATATGCTGACAACTGGGGTATTCCCGAACTAGCTGCATATGCTACGTGGATCTATCATGACGCGCGCACGGACGCTCTGATTCATTCGTAAAATTGCGTCGTCTCCGACCCATCGTCGGTGAGCTACATTGTCGTCTTTACTGCCACGGTGAAACCGTATCGTCACAGGGGGAAATCCCCGCTACATCAGCGTCATTCCGTGTTCGTCAGTCGAAATCGGCTTGGAGCCGACAAGGGTTCTATTCTGCTGGTTCCTGTCTTTGACAGGTTCGGTTGGGGCACACCCAATACCAGGTCCATACGAACCCTTTCTCTCGCTTTTTCACTTTATCCATCCGCGTACTGCAATTTGGACATTTCCTGACCATTGTACGTTGGATTCATCCTTTAACCACAGGATCAAACCCAATTATTGTTACTTTATATTCATATATAAAATTTTGGTGAGGGAAATAAGTAAAACTTATATATGAAACTGTAAAATGAGTAAATGGCCATTTCAGGCCATTGTACGTTGGAACCTGTGGTAACACAGGTTTCCGTCCTACTAATCGTGACGAACACGTTTAGCTGAACGCTCTGACCACCAATTATTCATCACTCATCGCTTCTCGGTCATTGTCTGTCCTGCTAGCGGATTCACATCTACTGCTATGCAGCTCGTCGGCTCAACGGGCCACCCGTCTTGCACTCGCCGCCCAAATGACTTTTAGTATTCCTGCTGGAGTGTCCGCTGCCGGGGTGTCAGAGACGCCAATCGTCGATACACATCACAGCGGCCCGAATTCAGAGCAATCATCGATCTTGCCCCATTTCCCCGGAACAGTCCGGGCTCGCCGTGGACGCTCTCAGCAGACGAACTATTTTTACAAATTATCCCAATATGTTCATTAAATATAAATAACCTATATAAGAGTGGTGGGTTGAGTAGTTCTCATCTATTCTGTTCTTGGTCTCTTGCCAACCATATACGCTGATGTCGGTTCAGTTCTTGAACACTGATTGCGAGACTTTCATACAGGAAACGTATAAGATGGTGACGAAGCCTCCGTTACTCGTCACGCTGCTTACTGAGCCACGCGCGTTCTTGAGTTCAGTAGCGCCGCTATTATCCACACATCTAGCCAGCGGCGCGCCGACTAGCAACACTGCAACATGGATTACTCGCGTTTGAACCATCGTCGAGGGCTCAAAACTACCCAGAATACGCTTTCTGGCAGTCATCGCTTGCCTGTCATTGTTAGGCATTGTTCACGTCTTCTGTATCGGCCCAAAACTCCCCGTCAATCTCGACACTCAATTCGTCCATGACCAGTGTGTCTTCGACAGCGAACGTGTCACCCTGACCAGTGAGAACGCTCACGAGCTGCCCGAGTCGCATATCGGTGGCTTCCTTCTATCGTTGTTCGAGTGCTTCGCAGATCGGCTCAATCCGCTCTGGATTACGGGTTTTGTCTGTGTCAAACGGGCTATCGCTTTCTTCGACGATCTTTCGAATTCGCTCTCGATGCTGTTCGAGATCATTATCCTCGGTCATTGCTCTCACTGCGTCGTCAGCTATGTCCCGTTTTGTGCCAGTCGGTCATAAACAGGCGGGTCGGACAACACATCGAAACCAACTCGATACTGATCTTGGCGTTGAGACGACAACCTATCAGCGATAACAGACTCGAGGGAGACCACGCTGAGACGTGAGACGACGCGCTCTCCATCGATCTCAGAAAAGATTCGAACCCATAGTAGGATAATTACATTTATACCCACAATATGAGACAGTATCTTTATTGTTTCTAGTTATTATATAATATAAAATGGTGCAATACTGTGGCATCTCTGTTTCTTGATGTGGTTGATCGGCACGAGAAACCGCCAGCGGTCGGACGCCGAACGGAACCCCAGTTGAGAAGGCAGATGCTCCAACCTCTGAGACCAGACTTGGCCCATAGCTAGAATAAGCACCACTGTCGATCCTTTAAGTGACTCTAGCGATAAGGTGAAGATATAGATGGGAGTTTTGAACCTGTTGAGGTTCCTCAATAGCGTCACCATCTGAGTCTTTGACACGACCTGGGTGAGAGTTATTCTTAGGTGACAACCAGAATGGCATGTGAAACCTCTTCGTGGTGCAGATAGATGCCCAACTGAGACTGTACCTCCCTTTAAGTGTCGCTCAGCAGCTCGGCTATCACGTTCTCTTTACTAGACGGTCGCTGTGATCAATGGTATTACAATATGCATCGAGTAATATGTATTTTGTCACATAATATCTACAATCACACTGTATATATGGACACGACATGAGTATACCTCTTCCATCCCAGTCGGATTAGGATAATACCCTATACCGCGTACGTGTGATACTCAACTATGACATCATATAGGGCAACGTTCTGTCCGGACTGTGGAGACAAACTCGAAAGCAAATGGTTCGACGGCAGAGACCGTTCATACTGTGCGGCCTGTGCCCGGATTATTTTCCAGCGTCCGATCCCATGTGCTGATGTTGCGGTCATGGACGGAAAGCATGTGCTCTTCATCAAACGAACTAATGCACCACACATCGGAAAGTGGGCACTCCCTGGCGGCGTCATCGAAGTGGGTGAACCACCAGCGGAGGCGGCCGCCCGCGAACTTCACGAAGAGACGGGGCTCGACATTACTCCATCTACCCTGACGCTCATCACCGGGTACGCAGCCGCTGCCCCACAAGGTTGGTACAACGCTGGGTACACCTATGCTGTTCAGTTCGAGGATGTGAGTGGTGAGCCAACAGCAGGCGGTGATGCGAGTGACGCGCGATTCTGGTCTCTGAATGAGCTTCGAGGCTCAGAACAGGAGCTCCGACCAGAACCCAATGATGCATTACACATTCGAGCAGCGATCAACGAATTCCGAACGAGCAATGGCTAACAGTACGAGTAGTATAGACTAATCGGTCTGGAAACATACAATACATGTATGAAAGCTGTCTGTACCACGCTACCAACCGAACATGACTGACTCAGATTCATCCCCAACCGCAGCACAAGGGTTACTTCACTAGATGAGGGCACTGAAAAACTTCTCAGTCGTTATTACGTAATACATAACTATGAATTATATATCAGGAATTGCCGACCCAGAACAAGCGGTCAATGGGATATCCTGGTAGCTCAACTGGCGCAACCATCCCCGTCTGCCTATACGCGTGCGTTCTCCATGCTGGGACCGTCACGATCGACCAGATCGGTGACGATCTCGATCTCTCCCGACAGCGTATGCCGATGTACGAGTGCTCGTCGATCGTGGGGCGCTCACTGGGACGACTCACAGAAAACACATACACCGCACGCTCTCCAACTCACCACAACACTCAACGGCGCTGAGTACATGATCACACCGGTTCTCATCAAGGCGGTCGGGAGGCTTCCTCACGATCGTGACCTTGGGCTCCTCGGCGAAAAACACGGGGGTGGGAAAGTTGCAGCCGCACTCACGTATGCTATTCCCGACATCAAAGGTATGACCGAACGAGTGGCAGCGCTCGAACTCCCCCCAATCTGCATTTGATATTGCCGTTCTCCATTCGCTCTGGATGTCGTTGTGAGATGCGAGCCCGCGATCCGTGTCTCGATCAGATTCGTCACCGACACCGACGCGGGGGCCGGCACTGCTAGAGCCGTCAGGGAAAACGGTTTTCCAGAGCAGATCGAAGTCGTCGATAGGTTCGACTTCATTCCGACCTCATTACATGACCACCACCGACGGACCAACCGAACCAGTAGAACAGCACGACCAGGTACCCGATGAGATCCGGTGGACGCTGCTCGATCGTGGCGAGCTCGTCGATGTGTACTGGGAACACGTCGCTCCGGCAATGCGCGAATATGGGCTCGATCCTGACACTGAGCGCCCAACCCACGAGTGGTTGTCTGCCAACGGCTTTCGTGGACTGATCTATGCGCTGCGCGAGCACCACGATCGGACGTTCGGGGAGTTCTGGGCCGAGGACCTCGATCTCACCGAACGTGACGCGGGCTTCGACTGGGGAACAAGCCATGACCAGACAGTCGAACTGCTCGAAGCATACATCGACAGCCGGGCCGAACGGGGCGATTTAAGTCAGTCATCCGCCAACACGTTCCGGTATCGACTCGGCAGATATGTGCAGACCTACTGTTCGGTTAACGATACCGAGGACCTGCTCACACCGGTCGCCCGCGACAGTGATGTCCCAGCGTACGAGGCGACCGATGCCGCATGGGAAGCGTTCGATACACTTGACGCCGAGCTCGCGCCTCGAACGATGCGCCGGCTCCACGAGGCCGTTGACGACTGGTACGCGCATTTGGTGCGCCGCAAACGGGCTGCGGTCAACCCCGTCTCCGGACTCGACGACGAATATCGGTGGAGTCGCCGCAGTGACAACGCGTCCGGTGACCGGGTAAATCCAGCGCTCGACGCGTCTCACGTCCGCGCGCTCTACGAGCACGCCCAGACATCAACCGAGCGCCTCCTCGTCGTGGCGCTCTGTGCGTGGGGCCTCCGATCGGGAGAGGTGGCTGCACTCCATCGATCCCAGCTCGTACTTGATCCGCCGGAAACCGAGGTGCCGTATGTCGCCTTCGAGGAGCGCAAAAACGGTCCCGGTCAGGTCTCGATCCTCTACGGCCGTGAAGTTGCGTCAGATCGAGTGGCAGAACTCAGCGAGCGCGACCGATGGAACGGATATCTGTTTCCCTCGGATCGAGCTGGCTCGGGCCATCGAACCCGCCAGACGATCCTCTCGTGGTTCGATACACTCGCTGACCAAGCTGGTCTTCCAGAGACGATCGAGGGCAAAAAACCAATTCCACAGATGGGCCGACGATTCTGGTATGACGCCTATTCAGCAACCCAGGAGGCGATCCTCTCTGACGTGAGTGACATCGCCGCAGAACAGGGAAGTGCGAGTGCTGAAGTGGTACTCCAAGACTATCTCTCCCCAACACGCCGGCGCCACCTCCGCCGACAGTATATGCGCGAACGACTCTCTGATGCGTTCGAGGGAGATCCAGCATAAGCACCTCTCTCGAAGATAATACTTCGAGACTGCCGTTCAAGAAACGACGGAGGGAGCAGCAGCAACGTGTTTACCAGTAATCATCGGTAGACGATCAAGCTATTCAAAAGTACTCACGACTAGGACGTGTTCTCCACGCTTCTCGACACCCAGTTCGGTCCAGATACCCGATAGCGGTGCTCTTGAGGACGGCAGTCAGAGAATGACAGTCTGCTAAGCCACCAGAGCTGTGGAAGGACGAATTGAGTGTGTCAATAAGAGAGCTATCATCTAATCGGCCTCTGACTCCGAGGATATCTATACACCATACGATTCATAAATCATTTCGAAAGAGATGAGGTAGCGATGACGCTCTCTGCATCATTCTACACGAAATATCTATGTGATAATAGAAATTTATTGGGATACGGAAGGATATCGCCGTTCTTCGGCATCGTAGGCAGCTAGCCGATGTATGCTCACGTTTTATGGCCACCATGTTCTATGCGACGGACAAAGCATTTGGCGCTAGCGCGTTTCAATATCTATACCATAATTTATATAACATTAGAAATAACCACTCGTATAGGAATAGACATTTAGTAGAATACAGTGATGATCATTCCGAAATACCCACATCGATCACTAGCTACATTCCATCGTTCGAGTGCAGGTGTCGTAGACTGATACCATCCAGTGAGATTCATTCCGGTGATTATCGATAAGCGCAGGTTGTCAGGCTCTACGTTACCTATGAGACGTACGTGGTGACAGTCCTTAATATGAATGTTGATAGATGTCTATCACCTACAAAGTAATCGAGTGATTATTTCTAATTCTAATAATTATATTTCCATATAAAGAGACATAATCAAACTATTTGTTGTATTTCAACATGATCGGTAGGTATTTATCGTTACTGGAGAACCAAGTATGAATCGAGGATGAATCGCTAGCCAAATTAGACTCCAACCTGACTCGTCGACAGTTGCTCTCCACTAGATGCAGCGTCGGTATGAGTAATGAGATGTTTGTTCTAGAGCCATGATGCGTGTGATTGAATAGTTCGGAGATAGCATACCCAAATGAGCTAGATCTGTAACACACTCGTTACACTGTGATGTTGGTGTATCCTCCTATTACAAGCGTACTGTCGTAACGGTTCATTGACTGTCCGGTCGTTGTCGCAGTGGTCGAACACAGAGACGACGACAGCGACAGACCTCCGTCGTCCATAATCTCCTCGTCCAACCGACAGTGCAACCGCTTCGACTTGGATGTGAGAACCAGTTAGCTGCGAATACTTCGTGGGTGCGGTCCCTGTTTTCGTAGTATTCATCTGTTATCTACGAGTGAACAGAGTACGATAGACAGTTGTCATAGATATCTATTACAATAGTACGGATGTAACCATCGATCGTAGCTTATTACTCGTCCCATAGTATGACGATAGCAACACTGTAGTCCTTAGCGAGCCCTATTTCAGGTGTAAGTAACAAATGGAACGAACCGGCGATCAGAGAAACGCTCATTTACGACGCGATACACGAATGTGCTGATAATGTGCCTTTCATAACCTGTCACAGCGGATTCGAGAGAGAAGAACAATAGAGGTATTCATTCTGCTCTAAAAGCGCGTCGAACCGTTACTAACCATACTCCCCTGTGGACAGTCCCGATAAAAGAACGTTCTCAAGAGGGGAACAAGAGTTTTTACTCTGCGTCTCATCGGCTCGTACATGCCAACGAACACCCCGAGAAAAATTGAAGCTGTTCAGAACACATGTCGGATTATAAATGTGCTTCGAGAGCGGGGAGGAGCTGGCGTTACAGAAATATCAGAAGATCTTGATTTTTCGAAGAGTGCCGTACATGGACATCTAGCCACACTAAAGGAGGAAGGTCTCGTCGTGAAAAACGGGTACACGTACAGTCTGAGCCTCCGATTTCTTGATATCGCTGAATACGTGAAAAACGAAGTGGCAAAGCACGACATCGTCGAGGACGAGGTCAACAGTCTTGCTGTCGATACCGGTGAACTCGTCCATTTCGGCGCTGAAGAAGCGGGGCAGGTCGTCTACATTTCTAAAGCCCGTGGAGATGCTGCCGTGGAAACTGTTTCGAGTATCGGAAAACGAATGCCGATGCACTCAACATCACTTGGCAAAGCGATATTAGCTGAGCTGTCGCCAGAACAGGTCGAACAAATTATCGAGCGACACGGCCTACCCAAACGGACCGAGGCAACGATCACACACGCTGATGATCTACATGAAGAATTAGCGAAAACACGACAGCGGGGCTACGCTATCGACGACGAGGAAAACATTCCCGGGGTACGCTGTATCGGGATGGCTATTGCCGCTCCTGACACTGATGTGTTGGGGGCACTCAGTATCTCAGGACCGTCACAGCGAATGACAGACGAGCGAATCGAGAACGATCTCAGTGGGGTAATAGCACAGGCAGCTAACGTCATTGAGGTCAATTCGATGTATTCGTAAGACGTTATCACCTTCTGAAGAATGTATTAGACCGCTGTGGTGGCACTCAGATCTCGCGACTCGGCGCTTGGACAGCAACATCGGAGACAACTCCACAGTTTTCGCATATCCAGACGTATCGAGAACGACCGTTGTAGCGCTTCCTTAAATCGAAGGGCAACCACCGTACCGACCCCACCAAAACATTAGTAAACGAGAATCGAGAACATCCACAAGGATGCCAACAACCTATGGTAACTATATCAACGGAACGTGGGTCGATTCTGAATCTGGCGAGACGTTCGACGTGCTAAATCCGTCAGACACAGACGAAGTGGTCGGACGATATCAGGATTCGACGACAACCGATGCCGAAGCGGCGATCGAGGCCGCTGTCGCTGCCCAAGACGAATGGGCTACCACACCGGGACCAGAACGGGGTGCGATCCTGAAGCAAGCAGGCCGACTTCTCGAAGAGCGTAAGAAGGAGACAACCACGATGCTCGTCCGAGAAGAAGGGAAAACGCAATCGGAAGCCGCTGGTGAGGTCCAGCGTGCGATCGATATCTTCGCCTACTATGCACAGAAAGCCCGCGACCTCGGCGGCGTGGTGAAATCGCCAAGCAGTCCCAAAAAAGAGATATACACCAAACGTGAACCGCTCGGGACGGTCGGACTGATCACACCCTGGAACTACCCTATCGCAATCCCTGCTTGGAAGCTTGCCCCTGCGCTGGTTACTGGCAACACAGTGGTCGTGAAACCAGCATCGGCTGCACCCAATGTAACACGAATCCTCGTTGAGTGTCTTGATGAAGCCGGCTTGCCCGCTGGTGTTGTAAACGTCGTAACTGGCTCTGGGAGCGACGTCGGAAAACCACTGACCGAACACGAGATGATCGATGGTGTCTCGTTTACCGGCAGTACCGCTGTTGGGATAACCGTCGCCCGAACTGCCACGGAGGGTCTCAAGCGCGTCCAGTGTGAGATGGGCGGCAAGAACCCGACTGTCGTCATGCCGAGTGCCGACATCGACGAGGCTGTTGAAACCCTGGGTGTTGGAGCGTTCGGTACGACCGGCCAGTCCTGTACCGCCGCCTCTCGCGCGATCGTTCACGAACAGGTGTACGACGAGTTCGTCAACGCAATGGTTGAGTATGCCAACAGTATGGACATTGGTCCAGGACGCAACGATCCCGATATGGGACCCCACGTCTCGAACAGTGAGCTCGAATCCACGCTCGAATACGTCGAAATCGGCCAGGACGAGGGTGCAACCCTAGAAACTGGTGGACAGCGACTTACCGATCCCGAGTACGCGAACGGCTACTACGTATCCCCAGCAGTTTTCTCTGATGTGGATAACGACATGCAGATCGCTCAAGAGGAAATCTTCGGTCCAGTGTTGTCCGTCATCAAGGCCAGTAACTTCGAAGAAGCGCTTGCTCTGGCCAATGACGTCGAATATGGGCTCGCAGCGAGTATCGTTACCCAGGACCTGACCGAAGCCGACGAGTTCGTCGACCGTATCGAAGCAGGTGTCGCCAAGGTCAACGAAAAGACGACTGGACTAGAGCTGCACGTTCCTTTCGGCGGCTTCAAGAACTCCTCAACAAACACCTATAGAGAACAGGGCGACGCCGGACTCGATTTCTTTACTACCACGAAAACGATCTACCGCAACTACTGAAATAGCGAGCAACCGTCCCATCAGTATTTCCAGGGCTGGATAACGGTACTATCCATCCGGCAAGGCAATCAGCAGAAAGCAAGTAACTGAAGGTCGATGTTGTGGCTTCCTGTTGAGTCAAACGACAGTTTCGATCCTACTCACGTCGTAAATACAGGAAAACAGCATGCGATACCGACAGCCCGGTTTCAAACGAAGTAAAATTTATTCTACATCTCTTCATGGACGATAGGTTTATTAAACTTGGCAACCAGATCTATCGTGATGCCATTAGTAGCCGAGCAGATCAAGGAGCGCCTCCGTGGCGTTGCTGTCGGTCTTCTTACGCCATTCGACGAGAACCGAGACATCGAGCACTGGAAAATCGAGGAAAACGCACAAACTCATTACAAAGAAGGAATACGGACGTTTCTGGCGTCTGCCAACATCAGCGAATATCACTCTCTGTCGCAGGACGAGCGCATCGCTGTGACAGAGTCAAGCGTCGACGCGCTCCCATCGGATGCGTGTGTCCTTGCCGGTGTTGGCGGGAGTACAGCGACTGCACAAACACTGATTCGTGCGTATGACCAGATCGGTGTCGATGCGATGATGATCATGCCGCCGGACCATTCGTACATCCATGAACGAGGATTACTAAACTACTACCGTGATCTCGCTTCGGTGACGGAAACACCTTTGGTCCCGTATGTTCGTGGGTTTACTCCATCGGTGAAGTATCTGGCCGACCTGACCAGACTTGAGAGCGTTATTGGAATCAAGTATGCACTGGAGGATCCAGTAAAACTCGGCGCAGGTATAAATGCAGGTGCTGATGATGTAGTGTGGATCGACGGTCTCGCAGAACCGTATGCAGTCGCCTACTGGGCAGAAGGTGTCGAAGGATTCTCGGCAGGTGTCAGTAACTTCCGTCCTGAGATCGGGTTGGAACTGTTTGATGCGCTCTCAGCAGAAAACTGGGAACAGGCCCGAGTTCTCCGTGATATCTGCCTTCCATATCAAAATCTAAGAGATGAAACGGGACAGAACAACACTATCCCCGGCGCGGCCAGCGTCCCAGCTGTTAAGAAAGGGCTTGAGCTCGCTGGCCTTCACGGCGGAGCCGTGCGCGAACCGATACGACCGTTGGCACCAGAAGAAGAAGCGAAAGCTGAAGAACTTTATAGACAGTTGGATGATGATATCAACCGTCTCATCAGGTGATTTCCATAAAAGATAGAGACAAAAACTAACGGCGCATCAACCACCGGTGTAGCGATCGGCCATCTCCGACAACTGAGATGGATCGACTCCAAGTTTATCCATCTCACTGATGATTTATTTAAGAAACAGTTCAGCCAGGGAATGCTGTGTGTTATTGAGCTACACGAGACGATCGATTTGGCGTCGAATATCCGGAACTTTATTTCATCATTTTGTTAGTTGTATTCTATGTATTATTACGGGATGGAGTGCGTTTCATGATTCAGTTGTTACGGTCACTGGTCCGTCAAACTGGAGTATTATCGTTTGTGCGAGGTCCCCGAAGATAGCCTTTCCTACCGCCGTTCGCTTCCGAGCATCGATGAAGACGCGGTCACAGCCGTATTCCTCGGCGATCTCTAGGACTGTACTGGCGCTCTCTGTGGGAACACCGACTACCTCGTACGGGATTTCGTCACCGAAAGCATCCTCAGCGATCTCGGCTGCAGCCGTCTCGGCGGCATACTGGTCGATCTCTTCAGCCTCGCGTCCCACCTTGCTGTGCCGCTGGATGCTGTTTTGGTGGAATCCTTCCTCACGAATGTCACAGAGGACTACCTGCGATTCGATACCAGTTGCGTATCGTTTTGCATCTGCTAGCAACTTCTTATTTGGCTTCTCACCAGTCACGACGATCAGTATGGTTTCCATCGCGAGTGTAGTTTGAATACACACTGTCAAAAAACTATCTTCGGGTGGGCACCGTCTCAATGGCGCTTCATTGATGTTGCCGTAGGAAAAGTTCAGTATCGAACAGCCTAGATCTCGCCGTGGCTTTTAGAAGGGGTCGACACTACTTGCCAGCACGAACAGTTCCGAAGCCTCTAATCAGGCCGGAATCTGGAGCACAAGCACGGCTGCGAGCATCCCGAACGTGGCAATAAGAGAGATCCAGCCGAGAGACTTGGCTGGCAATGAAAACTGGAACATCGGGTCTCGCTCGGAGTCGTTGTACAGGATCCACATGGCAGTGACGATCTCTGGAAACAGCGCCATCGTGTTGATGAATCCACCGAGGAACAGGAGCCCGGTGATCGAGCCGGTGATCGTGCCACCCAGTAGCCAGATGATCGGCGAAACAACGCCGATGAACAGACTAACTTTCCGCATATCGAGGTCATTCCACCGCTCGGTTTGATTCAGGATATCTGGCCATACCTCGGTAAGCAAATTGAGTTTACCGAAGATGGTCGAATAAAGAGCGAAGAATCCACCGACGATCAGTATCCAGTAGCCGACCGGACCGAACAACTGCTCGTACGCACCAGCGAGATAGACAGCTAGTTGAGGCCCATCAGGATACGATCCCGAGTTGGCGAGAATCGATGATCCGACGATGAAAAACGAAACCGTGACGATAGCCGCGAGGAACACGTTCAAGAACACGTCAGCTCTCAGCACTCGGAGCCATCCCTGCATTCGGTCCTTCCATCCATCTGAGTCCCTTGGACCAGCAAGTTTGCCGTAGCCCGCGTCGTTGACGAACAACACGTAACCGATGATCTCCCCCGCTCCAACGCCGGTTATCCCGATCGTTCCGAAGATGATGTAATATCCATTATCAGGGATGGTAAAGGATAGTCCATACGCGATGTCTCCGGCTGACAGCCTGAACGGAGAGATAAACGAGAGCACCGCCGCAGCGAGCGTCAGCGCGACCAGCACCAAGACGAGTATCGTAGAGAAATCCTCAACGAAATCGTAGTCTCTCAATGCAGGTATCGTCACGCCGAGGAGAACGAGGAGCGTTGTAAAGAAGATCGGGATCGTCTGTCCTACCAGGTGGTGGAGCAGCACTGCAGCTCCGAAGAACACACCCATGTACTGGATATTGTCCGAAAAGAACCACTTGATCACGATGAACCAGTAACTCCAACTGTGTCCAAATATCTCGCCCGGTATTTCATCGAAGATCTGGTGAGGGGTCTTGTTCTCGATCATTGCATACTTGGCAATAATGTACTGAATTCCGATCTTGACGAAAAGGCTGATAATTAGAAACCACAGTACGACGATCCCGACTTCGGCACCCGCGGCCGTCGTCGCGATCAGTTCACCGGACCCGATGGTGATCGCCAGCGTCGCAAACGCTGGTCCTAAATACTTTAGTATACCCACAAACGTTTGCGGCGGTTCTCGATATTCTTTAGCCGATGAGTCCGACTGTTGGGACTCTTCACTTCGGCTGAGACTTTCACTCATATGTGATTCCAATCGATAGAGAATTGGATCAGTAATAATAGTTACGATTGATTCGATTTCCCAGTTTCCTCTCTTCGTTATTTATCTACGCATCCAAGACACCTCGACTGTACAGTGACACCGGAAAATTACCGACGGCGGATTTCGAGCACATCCTCAATGTGTACAGTTTCCCGGATTCAGTTGGTGCTGGATGCTTAACCGCTAGTTATACTCCAGTAGTCGGTCGTGATACTACAACCGTAGCCGTTTTCTTCTCTAGGATCAAGAGGGGCATATGGTCAAACAAACCACGAAGCATTCTGTGGAGGCGGATGTACGTATCGGCGTGCGAACTCGGAGTCTCTCTGACGATCGGTTGGCATTCATTCGACAGCTCGGTGCAACGGACATTTTCGTCGATCACATGGATACTGAAGAAGAGCCTGACGCGTTTAACGACCGCGATGGAACTGACACGCTCGCGGTTGGTCGTGATACTATTCCAACGGTGGACGAGCTAACGGCGGCACGCGAGCGAATTGAGGATACAGGACTGACGTTCACCGGCATCCAATCCCTTCCCTACTCGCTGTATGGCGATCTCATGTTCGACCGCGAGGATGCTGACGATGCCCTCACTCAGATCACGACTCTTATTCGAAATCTGGGTGAAGCAGAGATCCCAATCCTCGGCTATCAGTGGAACCCCCGTGGTGTGGTTCCGATGCGGACGGATTCGGTAGAACTCCGCGGCGGAGCGGACGGAACAGGCTTCGACCTCGACGAGATCGAGGAGTTTAATGATACGGACCGACTCGCTCCCGGCCTTGAGCGGGCATACACCGAGACGGAGTTTTGGGAGAACTACGAGTATTTCCTCAACAATGTGCTTCCCGTTGCTGAGGAGGCTGGTGTTCGGCTCGCACTTCACCCCGTCGACCCACCAGGCATCAAATCGCTGGGCGGTATTCCCCGCCTGTTCCGCAGTGTCGAGAACTTCGAGCGAGCAATGGAACTCGTTCCAAGCAAAAATCATGGTTTGAAGCTCTGTCTGGGTTGTTTCTCTCAGATGGGAGAGGACGTCTCGGAGGTGTTGCGACGCTTCGGGGAGCGCGATCAGATAGTGTTCATTCATTTCCGTGACGTCGTTGGCACGGTTCCGAAGTTCCATGAGACGTTCGTTGATGAAGGCAATTTCGATACGGTTGAAGCCGTTCAAACACTTCACGATATCGAGTTCGACGGCGTTGTCATTCCCGACCACGTCCCGGAAATGGTCGGCGACGACGACTGGCGACACCGGGCACGTAGTTTCACTGTCGGCTACCTCCGTGGCGTCGTCGACAGTGTTACATCGGAGTAGTAATTCCTTGCCAGAGGAACAGGAGAGATTGCCGGTCGGATGATAACTCCAAAGGATTATTGGAATATGTTTATAGGTATAAATACAGTATTGAATTAGTATTAGATTAGATTTTACTGTTTACCTCGGAAGAGAGCGAACCGTGTGATCGTTCTGGTCACTACAGCGAGATACGGGAGTTCAGCCGGCACTCGCCACTCTCGTTGACGATGTACTCCTAGTATTGAACGGGTTGAATGGCACGAACTGTAACTTCACCAGGCTTCTTTCGTCGATCATAGTAACATTGCTCCGTTTCATGATTGGTGGTGATCAAGTTGGGAGCTGCACCGCTCAACTGTTCGATACATTTTCTCCATATAGCATCGAATTAGAACAGGATGAATGTTGTTCTCATGTCGAGAACGCCTTGTTTAATAGACGGATAGATCAACCGGTAGAAACCGGCAGCAACATCTCCTTATCGATCAGTCCATAACACCCATTTGTATCTAATATAGTAATTATATAAATATATGAAGAAATATATTAAAAATGCTTCCAAGATACGTACAAAAGAGCAATGAGATACCTGAAACTCTATTTTCCATTGACGAATGCATCGTTAGCACTCATACAGCGTGTGAGGTACTGTTCGGAACGTTTTTGAAGGAATTGTAAGCGAGTATATGTGTTTGGTGGAAAAAGCGCGAAGTACGTAGTGTATCGCTGTCCGATCGCTAGTGACGATATGTGCTCTGTGCATCTCGAGAGGATATTATTATGAATAATCATCCGAAACGATCTCCCTAGCAGCCAATCGTTGCGGTCGATTTCATGTATTCGTACCTCAAACGTTCGCTAGTCGCGAATCCAATCCTATAAAATAAACTATAGTTTTTTACAAGTGTACGAGTGTAACGGACGGGCTGATTACCAGATGCTATCTCAGAATCATACGCTTCTAATATTACTAACTGTACTTTTAGATATAATTTATAATATATACAAGATGTACAGGTTGGGGTCCCTAGCAGTCAGTGGCTTCGATAGTAGGGGTAGTAAGCGTAAGCGGTGTAGGACTGATGCCAGTGGTGGAACGGCCCAAGTTTGGCTGGCAGCGAATCATTGGCAGAGACCGCAGTATTCAATCAATGACGCTGTTGAAGCAGACACTCCGAAAGCTGTAGATTTGGGAAGCTCGCTACTTTTATTCGGAAATTCGAGGATACCCCGACTTCAAGAATCACGTCCAGTTTTCTACTATACACTACTGGAATCTGAACATGCGCTGACTAGCAGGATCTCGAAAACAAATATAAATATTCCTATACTATATTCTATACATCTTCTTCTGTTCCCGTTACGAAGCCCATATTATGAAATATTATTTATATTTAGAGAGCAGCGACAGGACTACACTGGTGGGTTTCATGAGATGGTCCGAGCACTCATAGAAGCAGTCGTTGTCAAAGTGGTTACGCCACCTTTTGAGCGGACAGGGACGTCCGGAATTTGGTCTGGTCAGACGTTAGGGCGAGCTTGGAGTGATGTAAGGGACCTTAACTGTCCCGGTGACTTCCAGATCGGAGAAGAGTTTGCGCATTCCATGAAACGAGTACGGGAGGGATGCCACTCCGGTAGCCGTCTTCAAGCGTCTCGATTTGGGGTCTGAGATCGGTAGGGGCAGTACAGAAATCGTACCCGTACCTTCAGGTGCTCACGCAATCCGAGGGCAGCGGCAACTGCATCGGTCAATCGGCAGCCACGTTACTCCGTCTGTTTGTCGTGCTATCTGATAACGAAAGCGAGATGCTACGGATTTGTTTCAGGAGAACGGTCCTTGCCATACGTATCTCGGAACTCCTGGATTAGCTGCCCAGTATTAGCGTACCACTCGTTGAGCATCCGCTGGAGTTCATCTGCAATCTCGTCCGGGTCAGCGACTCGATACACGTAGTGATAACCACCTTTGGGACAGTTTTCCTGGTCTTGCACGGCAACTCCAGCTTCCTGAAGTCGTCTGACTGAACGGTACGCGGTCGTCCGTTCCCGATCGATGAATTTCGCAATCTGATCGACTGTAAGCGGCTCAGGATGCGTTGCTAACAATCTAAATACACCTTTGTCGAGTTTATTCAGCCCGAGCATACAGGCAAGAAGACCCTCACACTCCCGTTCATCTTGGAGTTGCTTATGTATGGCGTCCGGCATTGTTATCGGTGCTTGGTAATGCTTCCGGATAAAGATTGTACTTCAACCACATACTTCTCACACCTCTGCACTGACTATTGAAGTCCAATACAGGATCATCCAAGCTCTTAGACGCTTGCTCAGCTCAGACAGTAGCATTCTTACATCATCGAGAGGCACTCGTCACTGAGAACAACATTCTTATACTCTCGATCCTCATTGCATTACCTATGCAAACAACCGATGACGGCGATTCGGATCTCGATGTTCCTATCATCGGCGACAGGCTCAGATCGAATGCCACTTTCCAGTTGGGGCGTTCACACCGGAGCGTGTACGACTCCTACGTCCCACCGATGAACCAACACGGCGAATCGACTGAACAGTTCGGTTCCCAAGTGAACCAAGCTAGGTTGGTCGAAACAACACAGTCACAGCGTGTGGGGCTCACATCGGTTGAGGACTTCTTCACCGCAGAGGATGCCCCAAGCGGCGCTTCTCATTCAATAGCGGCGACCGTCGGCGACGAGACGGAAGTCGGCCAAAACGGTCGGTACGGAATCCCCCAGAGAAACGTTCGAATAGAGTAATAATAATGGACGAGGAACTCAAGGAACTCGCCGATCGTTTCTCGCAGATGGCCGATCACTACGACGAGAAACATGATAGCGAAGAAAAGTGGATGTACAATGCGTGCGCCTCGCTCGTCATAGAACACGCCGATCCACGTCCCAACGACGTGGTCCTCGACCTTGGAACAGGTACGGGTCTGATCGCTCTCGCGCTCGCTGAGGACGCTAGTCACGTCGTCGGTCGCGACATCAGCGAGGGAATGATAGAGAAGGCGCAGGCGAAGGCAGCTGACAGGGGTATGAAAAATGTGGAGATCGGGTACGGTGAGTTCCGCGACCCACAATACGACAGCAAAGTAGATATCGTCGTTTCGAACTTCGCCCTGCACCACCTACCCGACGAAGAGAAACGGGAAGCCATCGAGACTATCGCCGATCTCGACCCGCGCCGGTTCGTCCTCGGAGACGCGATGTTCTTCGGCGCACCCAACCCCGAGGAACCGCTATTCGGCCATGGAGTTGATGGGGCAACCGTCGGGATGCTCGTGGACGAACTCACCGACGCTGGATTCGTAATGACGGCAGTTGAACGAGTGCACGATCAAGTGGGCGTCCTCGCCGCCGAACGGGACGAGTAACAATGTAGAAGTTGATACAGACGATAGGGAACCCATAGCTAGAACTACCACTTGGTTTTCAATATATAGATATATCCATAAATTTTTTAAAAATATATAGTAAAAATACAATAATTTCCGATCGGCTTCGTAGAGATGTTCATGGAGTGTCGACGTCGTGATACCGATCGTCGGCCAGTTCCTAAGCAGTCGTTCCCACAAACATAATATCCTCATCTGCGAACGGTGTCCTTCCCCGATAAGTCCTCCACCTCGGAGATCGTATCCCCAGAGACAACGTTGCGAAAGAGCATACGTCCGTCGTGACAGCGGCCCCGTATCCACGGAGCCCTGCAATGGCTTGTCCTGTCAACGGCGGGATCTCATCGCACGGATCGAGACTCCGGCAGAAATCAGGCTGAGTCCCGATCGCAAGCAGATGACTCCGTCATGCCGAACGCCGCCGGGGTGGCTTCCGCAACCGCGGGAAGGCGACGAAGACGTGGGCGGGCAAGGACGTACAGACCCGTAAACCCGAGGCCGAGCGCGGCCAACCCCATCGTCGTCTTCGTTCCCAGCAGTTCGGCAACGATGCCACCGACGAGCGATCCGAGCGGCAGCGTCCCCCCAGATGCCGTTCCTTTGATGGCAGAGACACGTCCGCGGAGATCATCTGGAAACACGGTCTGGTTCAGCGTCGATGTGAGCACGTCATCGATGGCTGCCGGCACCCACGCGAGTCCGAACAGGACAACGGTGAGTGCCGTCCACGGCGCGTACACCGCGGTGAACCACCAGCACGCGGCCACCGAGTAGCCAACGAGAATCAGCCGGCCGTACGCAACGCGTTCGAGCAACGGTGCAAGGAGTGATCCAACGAGCCGACCGACGCCGAGCGCACCGAGCAACAGCCCGTAAACGGCGGGTCCACCGAGCGTGTTGCCGAACGCCGGCAAGATTGCGAGCGTTACACCGGTTGTGAGGTTGAACACCGCCGTCGTGAGCACCAGATCGACGAAGACGGTCCCGCGAAGCACGTCGATCCCGGCACGCAAATCGATGAGATATGAGTCGATCACCGACCGAATCGACGCTTCACTCGCTTGTCTCCCGTCGGAGACAGGGGACACCTCGATGCCACCGAACAGCAGACCGGCGACGGCGAACGTGACCGAATCGAACCAGAACAACGTCGTTGTGCCGAAGATGGCGATGAACGCACCGCCGAGGGCGTCAAACACCATATCGAGTCCAAGCGTGATGGTTGCGAGGGCGGAATTGGCCCGCGACAGCTGCTGGTCGGCGACAATGCGAGGGAGTAGCGTCGCCTGCATCGGCGACATCAACAGTGTAGCAAGCGCCAACACAGGGACGACCGCCAGCAGGAGATCGACACTCAGTCTTCCTGTCATTCCAGCGATCGGGAGCACGAGCACGACGATACCTTGTGCGAACTGTGATCCCACCAGAACGGGTGTGAGCGGAAGTCGATCCACGATCGGGCCGGCGAGTATCTGCAACAGCCACGGAAGCAACAACAACGCGTTCGCAATGCCCGTGAGAACGGTCGAACCGCTGAGCTCGAAGACGAGCCACAGGACAGCGACGGTGTAAAGACTGTCCCCGACGTTCGTCACGAACTGTCCAGCGAAAAACCGACGGAAATCACGGTTCTCCCACAGAGACGTTCCGCCAGCCGTGTCGGCAGTGGTCATCGGCAACCACCGGTTATGGTCAGTGAGCGATACAGCTGTGTGCGAAGCGATGCGTGATCGGACGAGTCCCGGCCAGACACCGGTGACTCAGCGAATATCGACATATACGTGTGTGTTCGGTCGGAATAGTACGGCTACAGAATGTAGCGAAACGAACCCGAGTGCTGCAGCTATCGGGCCCGTCGCGCTGCGGGAGACACGAGCGGAACGAACACCGGACGACACACGAGCCGGCGGATCATAGAACGCTTCGGAGGGAAAATAGACACCACCGAACATAGCTTTATCGGACTCAAACACAATGACACGACCGACGATCGGGCTAGCAACGAGAGTGAATATCAGTAACTATCACACACGAGTTGATAGATAATAGCGAGTCGTCTTCCCGCAGCTCACTCGAAGAGATCGGTCCAGTCGAGATCCCGACCACGGTCCCAGTACTCATCGAAGGCGTTGATGGCCCACGATTGGACGGCCGGATCATCCGTGTCGATCGACGCTTGGAGCACGCCGTTCGCATCGCGAACGAGCAGATGAACTGTCTCATCAGCGATAGTCACGGCGAGTGGAACCTCTCCGGAACGAACCCGGACTGTCGCTTGGTCAGCGTCGAGTAGAGTCATCAGCTGTTCCCGGAGTTTGGAATCGGAAGCCAGTGCGGCGATCGCGTCCCACGAAAAGACACCCTCGAACACGAGTTCGTCGTCATGAACGCGCTGGGCAACGAGCGAAAGACTCCGTTCGTTGAACGCGTGAGAGAACGCCCGGATCCGATCGGCGTCCCGTTCCAGTTCCAAGAGCCGCCTGACCGGTGCGTCCGGCCGTGTTCCCGTTGGGAGCGTCACCGTCGCGTCCGCCAGCTGTCGGAGATCGAATGCTAGCTCCTCAACCGGGAGATACTCGACCACGTCCCGCAGTTCTCGTTCTGTCGCTAGCACATCGAGCAGATCAGTAAACCCACACGCTACGAGACGTCCGGCCGCCGTCACGACGTACGTTCCGTTTCGCCGCTGGATCCACGACCGTTCCTCGAAGTCGTGGAGAATTCGGCTGACTGTAGCCCCCGATGCATCGGTCGCATCCAGAAGGGCCCCTCTGGTGTGACTCTCCTCGGCGAGCAATCGAAGCACCTCGACGCGGTGTTCCGACCGCGCGAGAAACTCGACCTCTTCGAGCACCGCGTTCATGTTGTTTGTCGGACGTCCATCCGAAAAAGCGTTTTCGTCCTGTGAAATTTTTTCATAGTGTGATACCATCGCCGTGTACGTAGTGGTTTCTCGCTGTGCACTGTTTTCTGAACGGATCTATAAGCCCCCCAACTCGTAGAACGACGTAGAATGAATAGATCAGACCGTCGGGTGCACACCATCCCCATCGTGCTCGTGCAGTCGGGTTGGACGGATGTATCGGAGGGGAGTCGCTGAATGGATCGGCGAACAGTCGTCTTTTTCGTGGTCACGAGCGTTGCCTTCGGTGGCACGTTCGTGGGTGCTAAAGCCGGTCTCGCCCACGTTCCACCGCTGGCGCTGCTGGCGTTTCGGTTTGACGTCGCGGCGTTCGTGCTCGGTGGATACACCGTTTGGCGGTTCTCATCTACAGCGTTGCGACCGCAGACTCGGGATGATGTCATTGGTATCCTCGCGACCGGTTTGGTCACGATCGGAGCGACGAACGCCCTGATCTTCGTCGGGCAGCAGTACGTCACCAGCGGCGTTGCTTCGATCATCGCTAGTTTGAATCCGATCTTGACGCCCGTCTTCGCGGCAGCGTTGGTTTCGGACGAACGCCTCACACGCCGTGGTGCCGTCGGAATGGGGCTCGGTCTGGGAGGCGTCGCGCTCGTTGTCAGCCCCGACCCAGCGAACCTGCTAGGCGGAAGTGTCCTCGGCAAAGCAGTGTTGCTCGCCGCCGCAACGACTGGCGCGCTCGGAAGCGTTCTCGTCCGATGGACAGACGGCGATCTCTCTTCCACGGTTCGCACGGCGTGGGGACTCCCGCTCGCGGCCGTGTTCGCCCACCTGTTGAGCGCCGGCACTGGCGAGTCGGTGGCAAACGTCACGTGGACGCCGACAGCCGTCGCCGCAGTCACCTACCTCGGCGTCGTCGCCGGTGGTGTCGCGTACGTCACGTACTTCGACCTCATCGATACGACTGGCGTGATCCACGCGAATCTGGTTTTCTACGTCGTTCCCGTCGTCGCGTCGATCGGCGGCTGGACGCTGCTTGGCGAATCGATCTCGGGATCCGCCATCGCCGGTTTTCTCGTCATCTTCGGTGGATTCGCCGTCATCGGGAGTGAAACGCTGGACTATCCGGGACTCGTTCGATCGACAGTTGACACGGAGCCACATCACGTTTGCCGACAGGGCGATTCACACGGCGGTCCCGAATATCCGGCCGCTGACAGCGGCACCGTCGCCGATCGTCACGACGAAGATGCCACTATCTCTGGGGGAGACTGATCGAAACCGTTCGAATCAGTCGTGATTACGTTCCCGTTGCATCCGAGAGGTCGGAACACAGTGTTACAGTCGAAGCCAACCGGTCGAGTGGTCAGTTCGGAGTAGATGCCAGCGATGTTCCGGAACATCGTCCGTTTTTCGAAGCTCGATATGGATGTCGATCAAGGGACTCAACGCGGTGAGCAGTTCCGGATCCGGTTCACCTGGAAAATGGAAATGGCCCATCCCGTGAACGGCCAATATATCGGATCGGATCGAGCGGACGAACGCCCGAGTTGCCGAGAGACCGTCAGTATCGATGAGCACGTCCAAGGTAGTGATTCCAAGACGGAGTTCACCCGGGCAGCAGGAATCGGTCGGAATGGCGTCACAGATCGGATCACACAGGTGTGCACAGAGCCCGTTCATCGATCCCGATGTGTCCGGACTGGCATCCGTCGGTGAGAACGGTGGTGAAGGACTGGTGGTCCCTGCCATATCGTCAATGAGGTCCGTGTAATCGAGGATGTTCACGGAGGGGTGCGCTGATGGGATCCCATCCGGCAGATACTGGGCTGTGAAATCGGAGGCTCGCTCTGTAAGTATCAGTACCCGCTGTCGGTCTGTCTCGCTCTCGCCGAAGAGCCGACGAGATTGGGCGGCACGCACCCGTTCGTCTACGGGTCCGGTCACGAGGACGCAACAGCCACGGCGTTTGAGGCCCATGAGTTCGACAGCGAATGAGTCCGGATTCTGAGCCGTCTCACGACTCGAAGAATCCGGATCGCGGGGCACATCTCCCATGGTATTTATAACATGTCCATATAGAAATATTAAACTACCGGAACGTGAGTTGTTTTCCACTAAATCCATAGTAACAGATTGCCAATCGAAGCGACGACCAGCTCACCGACGCGATAGACGGACGTTCGTGGTTCGTCTCGATTGACACTGCGATACGCACCAATGTAGGTGTTCTGTCCCGGTCCGACGGAAGTCCCACGGTGTACTGCTCCGGCGAGGGATCGTCCGTCCGACGGAACCGTTCGACGAACCCCGAGTAGTTTCCCTTCAACCAGCGATAGTTGGTGTCTCACGAAGAGAATCGATCTCTCCGGAAGAATCCGACGCCAATCCGGTATGGTCTCTTCGTGATAGAAGGTGATGAATTCGTCGATCGTCTTAAGCGTGCGTAGTTAGGCAACGTTACCTCTCCATGGGACCCAGTAGCAACAGTACGTTCGATATCTCTTGATCGCCCATATGGCATGCGCTTACCGAGCCCAGTTGTATTCTTCTTTCCTGTGCTGGCTGGCGACCACGTCGTACCCCGTACCCACGAAATATATAAATTCATACATAGATAGTAGAATTACTATTTTCGTTTCATCAGCAATACCCCTATATTCGTCTTAGAAACAGTGTTTTTGATACGATCCATAAAGATAGCTATCCAAAAACGACCAGTAACTAATAAGATAACAAAAAATCTAGGATGCTGTACGATAAGATATGGGTAGATCACCATCGACGCGACTGAGACCAGTTTCATGCTGCAAAAGCGGAATAATTTCCATTTTCCATTGTCGGCAGAAGGTTCGTGAGATAGAGATATTAACAGAAGATAATTCGACTAAATCGATCAGGAACGCGATCGAGAGGACACCATGATCGATCACAAGGCGACTGATCGACGACGAGAACGGACAACAACCTATATCCCTGTTCCGGTGGAACCCTCTTTGATGTCGTGGATATATCTTTTCAGTGCCGCTCTCTTCGAAATCGGATGGGCCATCGGTCTCGAATACACGGAGGGGTTCACTCGACCCCTCCCCAGCGTGCTGACCGGCAGCGCAATGGTTTTGAGCATGGGGCTACTCGCACAGGCGGTCAAAACACTTCCTATCGGAACGGCATACGCTGTCTGGACGGGGATCGGTGCAGTCGGGACCGCTATCGCCGGTATTATTCTTTTTGGCGAGCCACGGAACATAGCACGGTTTCTCTTCATCGGTCTCATCATCACGGGCGTCATCGGACTGAAGTTCACCGGCAGCCACTGATCCCAGTGATAGATGCTCACACGTGAGAGGGAGTATCAGCATACACCAATGAGTTTATGAATTAGTGTAATTATACTAAATAATGCGACATGTTATCATTCCAGTCCCACAGGCAGGCTAATAATATGTTGTGGTACTGACGGGTAGGAGACTCATAACAGACCACGCCGTCAGCTCCGGTCAGAGGTTCGCCCCGGTGGAGCCGCCGTCGATCGGGATCGCTGTCCCGTTGATATAGCCCGACACTGGTGAAGAGAGGAACGCGACCGTGTTTCCGAGTTCCATCGGATCCCCGATCCGATCCAGTGGGTTGTCAGCCCAATCGTCCATTCCAGCCTCGTAGGAATCGTACTCACCGCGCTCGACCGCTTGATCGACGAGTTCCCGGATGCGAGCCGTTTCGTGGGAGCCGGGCAACACGGCGTTTGCGCGGATTTCGGGCGCGAACTCCGTAGCGAGTGTTTTCTCCAGACCAACAACGCCCATACGAACCGAATTCGATAACACGAGACTGTCGAGAGCTTCCTTGACGCTTCGGGAGGTAATGGTCACAATGGTTCCCCCACCGTCGTCACGGAGGTGGGGATGGGCCTCTCTTGCGAGTCGCACGACGCTCATTACGAGAAGTTCGTAGGCATCCTGCCAATCCTCGTCATCCGTTTCGAGGAACGCTCCCGACGGGGGTCCGCCAGCACTCGTTACGAGATGATCGAGTCGCCCGAACTCCTCGACTGTTCTCTCGACGAGTGCAGTAACGTCGTCGCTGTCGGTGATATCACCCGCAATCGAACGAACGTCACCGGTCGCCACCGCTTCGATCTCCGTTTTTGCCTGCTGTAATCGGTCCTCATCCCGACCGTTGATAACGACGTGTGCCCCTTCGCGTGCGAGTGCCGTCGCTGATGCCTTTCCGAGTCCGCTCGAAGACGCCGTCACCAACGCAACGTTGCCGTCGATCTGTAGGTCCATACCACATCATGTCGTGTGGTTGTTGAAAGAGTTTCTCAATAGGCAACCTATGAAACGCGTTTATCCGGAGTCGAAATACGGACGGATCGCCAGACAAAGGAGCGTTCGACACCGTTCCGGGACGACTACCACAGTTTATAAGAAATCCAAACGTATACCCGTGATACGCTCACAACATGGAATTCCCGTCAGCCGAAACGTTCACCGGCGTGCTTCCCGATTTCGAGCTTCCGACGTTCGTGGATGCACACTACACACCACAGACACCCATACTCGAAGACCCTGCGACCGTAGCCGAAAACGCGATCCACGATCTCCCGTTGAATCGCGTTCCACAGGGCGGAACGATCGCCATCGGACTCGGGAGTCGTGGTATCCACGACATCGTGCCGATCGCGTCGAGAATCATCGAGACGCTACACGAAGCCGGTTACACACCGATCGTCGTTCCAGCAATGGGTAGCCACGGCGGTGCCACGGCCGAGGGGCAGCGCCGAACGCTCGCCGAACTCGGTCTGTCGGCCGACCGACTGGGCTGTCGGATCGATGCCAGTATGGAGACCACGGTGATCGGCGAGACACCCAACGGGGAGCCAGTCCATTTCGCAACAGCAGCCCTGTCTGCCGACGGGATCGTCGTCGTTAACAGGGTAAAACCCCACACGAACTTCACAGGTCGGTTCGAAAGTGGTCTCGTCAAAATGTCGACTGTCGGATTGGGGAAACAGGCGGGGGCACAAACGATCCATAACCGTGCGTTGGTCACGGGGTACGTCGAGACGCTCGAACGGGCGTTTTCGGTCGTTCGAGAACAGACCCCGTTGCTCGGGGGCGTCGCCGTTGTCGAGAACTTTGAGGACCGAACCGCAGCGGTTGAATCACTGCGAGCGACGGCGCTTCCCGACGGGGAGACATCCCTGTTAGAGCATGCCGCCGAACAGATGCCGACGTTACCCTACGACGATCTCGACGTACTCGTCGTCGAGAAGATCGGAAAGGACATCAGCGGTGCCGGGATGGATACGAACGTTATCGGTCGCTATCAGGTTCTCAACGCGGAGGATCCGGAGACACCGGATATCGATCGTATCGTCGTGCTCGGACTAACCGAATCGACGCATGGTAACGGACAGGGGATCGGACTCGCAGACATTACGACTCGGAGCGTGGTGGAACAACTCGATTTCGACCAGATGTACACGAACGCGCTCACGAGTAGCTCCCTCTCGAAGGCTCGTCTTCCGGTCGTTCTTCCCGACGAGGAGCACGCAGTGCGAGCCGCACTCTCCACCGTCGGCCCGTACGATCCGGAGACGATCCGCATCGCGTGGATACGATCGACCGATCAGCTCTCATCGTTTCACGTCTCGCCGGTACTCGCAGACGAGTCACCAGCCGATGTGCAGACGGGGGGGACCGCAACGCTCCGCTTCGATAACGGCAATGTGCGTTTCGTTTGATATAATACGGGAGCCAACCAGCGATCAGAGCGGCACTACTCCTCTGTCAACGACGTCGATCCCGGAGGTCAATATGATGAAACGAAAGAAGATGGTTACTCCAAAGCCAACGTCGGCAAACACGACGCGCCGAGAACAGATAGAGGAGTCGCCCGGTATATGGTTGAAAACAGGGTGTGCCCGTGATCGTCTTCAAAGAAGTCGATCATCAAGCGCTACGAACGCGCGTCGGCAAGCGCCTTTCGAGTCACAGTCCTGATTCGAGGGATCCGCAGTCCAAGAGTGCTGGACGCTCGTACCGTTACAGCAGTACTTATGTAATCGAACACCTAATTTTCCCTGTTTCGAGACGCTCGTAATTATTCCACGCACCAAACACAGAGACATCACGTACGAATGAATCGAATAACGCTATACGAAGTTTTGAACCGCAGCAGTGGAGGACATCTCGTAATCAGGGAGAATAAAAAGCACCGTCAGTACGCGGAGATAGTTATTTCCCTGATACGTTTGATAAACACTCTCAGTCATGAAGCGCCGAACGTTTTTGAGTTCGACTGGATCGTTTGTGGGTGCCGGTCTCCTTTCGACGGGGATAGCAAGCGCTACAGGGGATGATCCACTCACCAGTGTCGAAGTTCGGACGGACGAACACAACGTGAGCCACCTCTATAGCGACGATTTGTACGACCTCGTCTTCGCTAATGGTTACGTGCAGGCGCGCGATCGGCTGTTCGAGATGGACGTACTCCGCCACGTCGGGTATGGTAACAGCGCGGAGGTGATCGGCGAAGCACAGCTCCAATCAGATATCGAAGTCCGGCGCGACCTCTACGACAAAGAAGAAATCACGCGCCAGTATGAGAACGCCTCCGAGCAGACCCAACGGCTCCTCGAAGCGTTCGCCGACGGCGTCAACCGCAAAATGGTCGAGATGGGCGCGACGGCCCAACTCCCTGGCGAGTTTACTGCTCTGACACACGCTCCTGAGCCGTGGAAACCCGAAGATTCCATCGCCGTGCTCAGCTACATGATCGGACGATTCGGCGTCGGTGGGGGGATGGAACTCGACAATGCACGGACACTTGCCCGCCTCAAGCGATCGTTCGAGGACGACCGCGAGGCTTACGAAGCGTTCGGTGACCTCAACTGGCTGCGTATCCGCGACGATCACTACACCTCCATCCCCGAAGAGGATCTCACCGTTGACGGCGGTGAGGACGCGCTTCCCTACGACGACGTTCCCGACGAGCAGCTCCGATACGTGGATGCTGCGCTCGGCGCACAACCATGGGGGATCGAAGAAGAGTTCTCGCTCGATGAATGGCTCAGTCGGGACGCAAAAGGAGTTATGGAGGGGTTCAAGTTCGGCAGCAACGCCCTCATCGTGGACGGCGAGCACACTGAAACAGGTAAACCGATGCTCGGCGGAGGCCCACAGATGGGGTATTTCAAGCCGCCCGTCATCCATCAGGTCGGACTCCACGGCGCAGGCTTTGACGTAACGGGCGTCGGCGTGGTCGGAACTCCCGGTGTGATTATCGGCCGCACGCCCAAATTCGCGTGGACAGTTACGAGCGGCCGTGACGATCAGATAGACACCATCGCAGTTGATCTCCATCCGGATGACAAACATCGATACAAATGGTATGACGAGTGGCACGAGATGACCACGGAAACGGTCAAACACCGCGCGTCGATCCCCGCATCCATCGTCAACGGCGATCCTGACGTTCGCATCGTCGAACAGGAAGTCGCCCGCATCGAAGAGGACGGCGCGGTAATGCCGGTAGTGGCATGGAACCCCGACGAGCGGATCGCATGGTGCCAACGAACCACGACTCGGTATGAAGAACTCGAAGGCGCGTTCATGTGGGCGACCCTCGGCCAGCGAAACGACCTTGCAGAGTTCAAAGATCAGCTTTCCGAATTTCCGTTCACGTTCAACTTCCACTACGTCGATGAGGAGGACATCGCATTCATCCACACGGGGAAGGTCCCCGACCGCAACGAATCCCTCGACCACCGCCTCCCTGCACCCGGGGCAGCTCACGAATGGCGCGGCATGCAGGTTGGACTTGGACTCGGGACGCACTACACGAACCCCTCGCAAGGGTACGTTGTGAACTGGAACAATGGTCCGTGTGCGGGCTGGCGTGCCGGTGACAAACCCCTCAACTGGGGGTCGATTCACCGAGCCGAGCTGCTCGACCAGTACACACAGCAGGCGCTCAAGGACGGTCCGCTGTCGCTCAAGGACGTCGAAGAGATCATCGACAGCGTTTCGATCCACGACGCCGCCGCGTCCTACACCGTCCCAACACTCATCGAAGCCGGACAGAACAGCGACGATCGCCGGCTGCAATCGATGGCAGCGGAGCTTGAGGCCTGGAAGCAGACGAACTACAAATGGCACGGCGAAAACGCACGCTACGATTCGGGCGGCATGGCGATTTGGGAGGAAACACGGCGCGAACTCCAATCACTCGTCTTCTCGGACGAACTTGGAGAGCAGACACCATCGCTCACCTTCGAACCGCCACAAGCGCGCCACGCCGCCGACCACGGCAACGCCGAACAGGACATCGTGCTGGTCGACGCGGTTGCCGGCCGAACCACGCACACTTGGTTCGAAGACGTCGAGGAGCGTGATCTCAGTACAGCCGGGCGAAAGCGTCGCCAGAGCGCCACGGTCAGGGAGGCACTCCGTCGTGCTGGCACCACTCTTGAAGAGCGCTACGGGAGCGCTGATCCTGCGGACTGGCAACTCGACGTGCGACAATCTCCGTTCCGGTCGCTGGGAGGGAGCACGCAGACGTCCATCGACATGATCAATCGCGCCACGTACAATCAGGCGATTGCGATGGGCGAAGGACTCGACAGTTCGAAGCACGTTCTCGTGCCGAGCAACACCGGACACCTCTCGTTCGGCGAGGTGCTTTCCACCCGCATCTCGGGCGACGAACCCGCCCGGCTGACCGAGCAACTCGAGGAGTACGTCAACTTCGACTACATTCCCCATCCCTACACCCGCGAACAGGTCGAACGACTTGCTGTTGAGAAACGAACGCTACAAACTGCGAAAACATCGCTCAACGATCCGATACAGCCGAGCGGAACGCTTCCCGATAGCGTCAAACAGGGTATTGTTGGTAAGATCCAGACCGACGGAAACGAATCGGAGGGATAGAGCAGACGACCGCCTGTCGGGAATACATCGATCCACTTGACGTCAGATCTAATGAGATTCCGTCCAGTACCGTCCTGCCGTCTCTTTTTCGAATCGTTGTGTGAACTCTTCTACGAACTCCCTTCGTGCTTTAGCGAGTTCTCTTCCGGCGTCGGTGTACATTCGGTTCGGAAGGTCGAGGATCTTCTTGTGAAGGTGGTTGAACTGCGTCGTTCCAGCAGGGGAACCATCCTCTTGGGGGGGTAAGGCAGGGTCGTGTATCGATAAGCCACGTTCGCCGCCGTAGGTGAAACATCGTGCGATCCCGACCGCCCCAAGCGCGTCGAGATTGTCCGCATCGCTGACGATCTTCGCCTCAGTGGTCTCGGGAGTGACGTGGTTGGAGTAGCGGTGTGCGCGAATACAGTGGCTGACGGCGTCGATCGTTTCTTCAGTGGCATCGTGCTCATCGAGGATTCGTGCGCTTTCGGTTGCTCCCCACTCAGCGTGGTCTTCGATATCGCCTCGATCCTCTTTCGCTCGTCCGATATCGTGAAGCAACACCGAAAGCCGGATACACGTTGTATCCACGTGAGGATGGTCGCCCACGAGCCTGTCAGCGTTCGCTTCGACCCGCTGTACGTGAAACCAATCGTGTGCAGGATTCATTTCGGGCTGAAAGTAGGACCGAGCGATGGATCGGATATTCTCGATCATCCTAGGACGAGTATCAAGAAACGCTCGTAAAACGGTATCGAAAGTAGACACTTTTATGATATTATCGTCAAACGGTCGAAACGGGAAATCACACCTTTCATACGGATCGACTCGAGAGGCGGTCGATACGTGGCGTTACAGTCATCGTTCCGCGGAATTATTTACCTTGGGGTAGTTACTGCGAGATATGACCACAGCAAATTCGATCGTCACCATCGAGACGGGTCTCGAATGGACAGAATTTACGATTACGCGGGAAAAGAACGGCAAACGATGGTAGATATCGTCGTCTCTGTAGCGCGCCTTATTGGTGCATTCGCGCTAGTGTTCATGAACGGCTTCTTCGTCGCCGCGGAATTTGCCTACGTGCGCGTGCGCTCATCAGCTGTCAAGCAACTCGTCGAGGAGGGTCGAACCGGATCAGCGACACTCCAGGAAGCGGTGGACAACCTCGATGATTATCTCGCGGTCACCCAGCTCGGAATCACCATCGCCTCACTCGGCCTTGGCTGGCTCGGCGAGCCGGCCGTTGCAGCGCTACTGGAGCCAGTGTTAGCACCGATCCTTCCCGAAAGCGTGCTCCACCTCGTCGCCTTCGCCGTCGGATTCAGCGTCATCACGTTCCTCCACGTCGTCTTCGGTGAACTCGCACCGAAAACGATCTCGATCGCAAAACCCGAGCGTATCGCCTTGATGGTCTCACCACCGATGAAGCTCTTTTACTATCTGTTCGTTCCTGGGATCGTCACCTTCAATGGAACGGCGAACCGCTTTACGCGGCTCATCGGTGTTCCACCCGCCTCGGAGAGCGACGAGATACTCACTGAAGAGGAGATCCGGACCGTGCTGAGCCGGGCTGGCCGTGAAGGTCAGATCGATACGACCGAAGTAGAGATGATCGAACAAGTCTTTATGCTCGATGACACGACAGCCCGAGCGGTGATGGTCCCTCGACCGGACGTCGTGACGATCGAGAGCGATCAGTCACTGACAGAGGTTCGCTCGTTGATTATAGAGGCAGATCACACCCGATATCCCGTCCTCGACGCCGAAGAGCCGGATCAGGTCATCGGCTTCATCGACGTCAAAGACGTGTTACGGGCGAGCGACTCCGACACTGGGAGCCACGAAGCGACCGCCAGGGATATCGCACGCGATATCCCGATCGTCCCGGAGACGGCACCCATTGCTGACATCTTGACCCAGTTTCAGCGCGATCGAGGTCAGATGGCCGCAGTGATCGACGAGTGGGGCGTCTTTGAGGGACTCGTAACCATCGAAGATATCATCGAACAGATCGTTGGTGACATCCGTGACGAGTTCGATACCGACGAGCCGTCGATCGACCGGCGTGAGGACGCCTACGTCGTCGATGGAGCCGTAACCGTCTCTGCGGTCAACGAACAACTGGACACGGACTTCGAGACCGATGAGTTCGGGACTATCGGTGGTCTCGTTTTAGACCGACTAGGTCGAGCCCCCGATGTCGGAGATCAGATCACAGTCGATGAGTATGTCCTTTCGGTCGCTGATGTCGAAGGGACTCGGATCGCGTCAATCGTGATCCGCACGGAAGAGGAACCGCAGGACGAATGACAGTTCAGTGACTAGTTTCGAGCAGAACGTATCGACACCGATTCGTAGAAGCAGCCAGCAGAGCCTGATATGGATTCTTCCTACGATCCGGAAACAGGAGAAGAAATCGATAGCTTAAAAGGAACGACAGCAACGTACCCAGCCGGGGGATCGACGGAGACACCCCCAGTGGAACAGAACGACGCTGCCGACGATCAGGATGACGAACCCGCAACGCCTCGGTGGCGGCGACTCACTGTGACGTTGAGTGCCGCCGGTATCGATTCCCTTCCGGATATGGTGATTCAAGCAACCCACCCGACGTACAGTGTGAGTGAACTCCCGGTTACCGATACAGGTAGATGCACCCTATGGCTGCCCGAAACAGTAGATACGCTAAACATCGTACTTTCGTTCCCAGCGACAGAACAAGACGACATTACAGTAACCGATATCGTCGTCGAAGAACAGGAAACGATCACGATTCCGATCGTCATCCTATCAGAAGAGCTGTGACGAAATCAGAGGTCGATCGAAACACGACAGAAGAGCGCCGTCACAGATCGGATAGAACTGTCCGAAGAGCCCCTTTCCAGACAATATATAATAAATATAACAATATTGTTATATGAATACACATTAGTAAAAATGGATAATATAAACCGTATATCCACCAAACGATCGGATGAAGATGAAATATAGAACATCGTACAGAGTAGAAGAGATCATAGGACACCTATTGCCAGTAAACTATCCAGTAGCAGACCGACATCGTATCGAGAACGTCTTCGTCGAAACGACCGAACCAGTTATATTCACCTGCTACTCAAATAATAAATTACATTCGTATCCGAAAATATCTTCTCGATGGAGGAACAACTAACAGGTAGTGAGGATAGATCATGTTCGATACGATACTCATACCAGCGGATGAGAGTGCTAGCGCGAGGAACGCCGCTCGATTCGGACAGGAGATCGCAAAGTGTTACGACGCTCGTATCGATATCCTTCATGTCCTCGGGAACGGCTCGCGTTTTTCTAATAGATCGCAAACAGAAAATGGGAATGAACAAGGCCAAGAAATACTTGAAGAGATTACAGAACTGGCTGGTGGAGACGAGCTCGCGATCGACACCCATCTCGTCGAAGGGCAGTCTCACAAATACATTGCCAGGCACATAGACGAGAACGATATCGATCTCGTCGTGATGGGCCGTCGCGACCGAAGTGGACTCGGAGAACGCCTACTCGGAACTGTTACCGACCGTGTGTTGCGTCGGACCAACACTCCGGTGGTGACTGTCACGTCAGAAAACGGTATCTCGGACGCTTCCGAAGATATCCTTCTCACGACGGACGGCAGTGAAAACGCCGAACGTGCGCTACCGTACGCGGTCAACATCGCTCGACACGTCGATACGTCATTGCATCTACTCAACGTTGTCGACGTACAGGCACAAGCAGGCATCTTCGATGCTGGCGGGGTGACTAAGGAATTCATCGAACGACTGGAGTCGGAGGGACAACAGGCAGTCGAACGACTTGCACGACGCATCAACGATCCCGAGATCACGGTGCGATCATCAGTGACTCAAGGGACATCGTACACGGCTATCGATGAATACGTTACCGAGCACGGAATCGATCTGATCGTCATCGCTTCAGAGGGGAAATCGAACTTGGCTAGCCAGTCGCTCGGAAGCGTGACGGATCACGTTCTCCAGACAGTGGACATACCGGTACTCGTGGTCGTCACCTAGCGGTCTATCGGTCGTCATTGAAACGTCTCGCTCAAAAGCCGACTCTCGACCGAACGCTACTGGTGTGATGAATCGGAAGCCTCCTCGAAGGGGGCATCCGACTCCTCGGCTTTCGGTGTTATTTCGACGAAGATCGAGAAGAGCGCTCCGAGGAGGAGTCCATAGAGTACGTGGCCGAGAAGGCTTTCGATGGCGGTCGATGGAAACGACGGTGCACCCACATCACCGATCGTCATCCAAATCGACAAGGCAGTCACCGGTAGTACAGTCCAAACCGCAAGCCCGTAGACGATCCCGGCTGCGGTGAATCGCAAATGAGGACCCATCGTATCGATGATGTCAGTTTCCACGTCGGCAGTGAGGGTATCAAAGATCACGGAGCGAGAGACGAGAAAGCCGAAGATGACACCGAGAACGAGACCATGTATCAGATGAAACACCCATCCGATAGGACCGGCGGGTGACAACCCGTATATGGCTGGAATGGTCTCGATCACGATCGCTGGATCGATCGCCCACAGCAGCCCACCGAAGATCAACGCTCCAACGACGCCGCCGACAGCGCCGCCGATCAACCAGTTCAGGCTGCCGCCGATACTGTATTCGGTCGAGGTCTCGGCCTGGGCGTTCATCACACTAGAAGGTACGACGCTGACCGACAAAAGGATTCGTTGGCGAATGCTCCTCGGACAACAAGCTGTTCGGTGTCGCGTTGGCTACGGCCCACACTGTCAGAGCCGTTTGTGACGGTTCACTCGCTGCCGATTCCAGAAAGGATAACCGCAATACAGCTCTTTTCGGTTCGGACCCGACTATCCTACGAAATCGTGGGGGAAGATTTCCAACAGCGCGTCTGGTCGGTGTGGAAACGGACTGCGGATCTATCGTGGCCGGTAATACTGACGCAGGTGCTTCGGACGTTAATGCGAACCACAGACGTAATCGTCGCTGGATTTCTCTCGCCAGCAGCAGTGGCAGCTGTCGGTCTCGCGGATGTGTACGCACGACTCCCTGCGCGCATCGGCTCCGGCGTGGGCGATGGAGCGATCGCATTATCGAGTCAAGACACCGGCCGTGGTGCCGTTGGAAACCGGAACGAAGCTGTTACACAAGCGCTTCTCATCGGTGTACTCGCCAGTGTTCCGTTCATCGTGTTCGGTCTCTTCTTCAACGAATGGGCGATCGCTGTACTCGGGGCAGAGATCGACGTGGTCCAGAGCGGAGCGTTGTATCTGGTGATCATTCTGTTGAGTAGTCCGGCGCGTCACACCGTGTTGATCGCTGCCCGCGCCATTCAGGGAACCGGTGATACGCGTTCTCCGATGATCGTTCGGAGCGGAGCAAACGCCGTCAACATCGTCGGAACGGTCGTTCTCGCGTTCGGGATCGGTCCGTTGCCGGAGCTTTCAGTCATCGGTATCGCGGTCGCAACCACCAGCGCCAATTATCTCGAAGCGATGGCGTTTCTCGTGTTTATTTACAGCCACTGGAGTCAGATCGAATACGTCCATCCGACCGATCCGATCATCGGAAAGCAGCTGATCCTCATCGGACTCCCCCGTACTGCCGAGGGACTAACCGAACTGATCGCTGAGTTCCCGTTTAACGCCATCTTACTCGTGTTCGGAACGGAGGTCAACGCTGCCTACCACATCGGACGGCGGATGTATCAACAGATCGCTGCCCCGCTTTCACGTGGATACGGAATCGCGACCAACATCATCGTCGGCCAAGGACTCGGGGAAGGCAATCCGACCGAGGCGTACTGGGACGGCAGCATCATCGCTATGCTGGGGGTGATCACCGTCGGTGGACTCGGATTCGTTCTGTTCGGGATCGCAGAACAGTTCGTACTGCTTTTCACGCACGATCCGATGACCGTCGCGTACGCGACGGGTTTCGCCCGAGCGTACGCGCTTTCGACCGTTCTCATCGCACTGTACGTCGTGATCGCCGGGGCACTTCGAGGCGGAAGCGAAACGAGAGTCCCGTTTCTGGCCAAACTCTCGGGGACGTTCATCTTCCTTCTCGGGACGACCTATCTCTTCGGACTTCGACTCGGATACGGTGTCGTTGCGGCATACGCCGGGATTGTCGCTGATTATGCGTGGCGGAACGTGGTACTTTGTTTCTACTACGCGACCGGTGATTGGCGCGAGCGAGGAACGACGATGATGACCGATCGAGCAGGTGCCGACGATGAGCACGCGTCGACGCCCGACGACTAACGCTATCCAAACTCGTGAAGCGGTCCTCATAACCCGATTTTCGAACGACACAGATCCCACAACGCGATCGTAGCTGCCACTGCAAGCCAAAGAGTAATAGAAGACATACGTCAAATATTGATATGGATGGAATGACGATTGTGCTAGGATGGGACGCTCTAGACTACGAATTAGTCGAAAAGTTCGGGCTCACAGAAACGTTTGGGCCGTATTATTCGCAGCTCGAAACGTTCGACAATCCTCATCTCGGTAAGCCCCACACCTACGAGGTATGGCCCTCGATCATCACAGGGGTGCCACCGGAAGAACACGGGATTCACGTCGAATCGACAAACGGGGTGGACTGGAAAAATCCGGCCGTTGCGGCAGTAAGTCGAACGGCCAGAGGCATCGTGCCTCGACGTATCCGGGCCAAGTTCGGGCGACGGCTCCAGAACCAAGGAGTGCAGCTCGATTTCAAATCCGCAGACTACTACGAATCACAGGGTATCTCGACGGTGTTCGACGGGCGAACAGCTCGTCCTGTTGCGATCCCGAACTACCGGGTTCCCGCCGACGACGAACTCGGAATCGTGTTCGATCGAGGCGCGCACCTCAAACAGTTCCTCAACGTCGAAGATATGGGCAATGGAAACACCCAATCGGTTCCGACAGCATCGCTCTCTCAGCTCGAAGAGCGACTCGCCACTGAAGCCTTGGGAAAGCTGGGTGTCGTCCACTCCGCCATTCAACGCGAATACGACCTCATCTTCGTGTGGTTGGGATTTCTCGACACGATCGGTCACGTTGCGCCCGTCGCAGCCGAAACCGATCCGAGTTGGCAAGAACGCGCGTACCGAATGGCTGCAGAGTGGACGGATGAAATCAAACACTCCCTCCAAGACAGCGATCGACTGATATGTGTCTCCGATCACGGCCTCAAAGAGGGAGAGCATACACACGCTGCGTTTTTCGGTACCACTGAACAACGACTCCTCGACGATGCCGAGTCCGTTTACGACATCCGGTCCGTAATCGAAACCGTCACGACGAGTAACCCAACAGTCGACGAACCAGCACTCCGGCCAGCATACACGGGTAACGACAGTGTTCAGACTCGTACAGCCGATGACGTGAGAAACCAACTAGATAATTTGGGCTATCTATGAGCGGGATCCCCGTGCTTTCGGTCCGAATGAAATCAGCGACGGCTACCTTCTTCGAAGCGTGAAGTCATCGGCATCAGCAAGCGATCCGCAACCGCTACCAAGAACCGCTCAGCGTAGCCGACTGATTTCCACGAGGCTACGAGTCGAACGAGATCGCGCCACGGTCAGAAATCATATGACCGTTACAAACATACGCTTGTAATCGAAAGCTGTTGGTACCCTTCTACTCCTGTACTACGTAACGGTTAGAGAAACCATGGGAACGCTTCTGACTCGCATTACTATCTTATTCTAAAGTACTGAAATAATACATACCGGGACAAGCCAGCATAACTATTAATCATGTGTGCTCCGTACGCGAAATAATGGTCGGGAATACACCAAACATCCTCTTGATACACTGTCACGATCTCGGACGGTATCTCGGCTGTTACGGACAGGATATCGACACGCCGAACATCGATGCGCTCGCAGACGACGGGGTCCTCTTCGAAAATCACTACGCGACGGCCCCCCAGTGTTCACCGAGTCGCGGGAGTCTGATGACTGGCCGATACCCACACGTCAATGGTCTAATGGGACTGGCTCACGAGGACTGGGCTCTACATCCCAACGAGCGTACCATGCCGGAGTACCTAAAGCAGAGCGGATACAGTACGCATTTGTTTGGACTTCAGCACATCACAGATCATCTCGATCGACTCGGATACGAACACATCCATTCCGGCGGTAATCTCTCACCAGCAGTTTCGCCTGCGATCCACGAGATCAACCGAGCGCGGAATATCGCCGAAACGATCGACGTCTTTTTCGAGAAGGACACCTTTGAGGAGCCGTTTTTCGCCTCGATTGGGTTTTTCGAAACCCACCGCAGACAGGACAACGGACTGTACGGATTCACGGACACGGAGTACGAGGCTGCTGATCCCGCCGAGATCGAACCACTACCGTATCTCCCTGATGAACCCGGGATCAGAGAAGACATAGCTGCGATGCACGGAATGATTCAGGCGATCGACGACGCTGTAGGAACGATCACCATCGCACTCGAAGCAGCAGGGTGTGCCGATGAAACGCTCGTCATATTTACGACCGAGCACGGGATCGCCTTCCCGCGAGCGAAGGGATCGTGTTACGATCCCGGTATCGAGGCCGCCCTTGTCATACGGTATCCAGGAATAATCGACGGTGGACAGCGTTGTGATGATCTAGTGAGCAATGTTGATATACTACCCACGCTGCTCGATCTACTCGGCAAAGCCATCCCGGAAGAGATCGAGGGACAGAGTTTCCTGCCCCTGTTGACCGAAGAGATGTACTACCCCCGCGATAATCTGTTCGCCGAAATGACCTGGCACGATACGTACAATCCAATGCGGGCGATCAGGACCGACCAGTACAAATACATCAGGAACTTCTGGCACTTACCATCGATCTACCTCACGAACGACGTCTTCAAAAGCAAGGCTGGCCGAGAAGTCCACGAACAGTTACAATCCGGCCGGCGACCCTACGAAGAGCTGTACGATCTCGAAAAAGATCCGTACGAACAGACCAACTTAGTCGATGATCCGCAGTACGAACACGTCCGTGACCAGCTCCGAGGACGATTGGTGCGCTGGATGAGACACACGTCCGATCCACTGCTCGAAGGGCCCGTACCGCCCGCGGATTACGAGGAATTACTTCCACGGATATAACGGAGGCCTGAGCGATGAGCAACAATTCGATACGTGAGATCGAACGCATATTCGCGTCCCTAATGGCGGAAACAGGAGAGCACCGCTTCGATCGCTGAAGCCGGTCTGCTATGCATCAGCCCTCGTACAGTCGATTCAGGTCGGAGCTGATCGGGAGAACAGTGTTGTCCACGTTATAATAAATATGTAAATACGTAATGTTTTATATCCAATACATGATAGTTAATATTTTATCTATTTTCTATCTCTGAATATCCTACAAAATTAAAAATTACACCGTTAAAGCTGTTTTCCATAATCATAAATATTCTGAATAATGGGCAGAAAGCTTATTATACAGATATACAATCAAAGATGTATATCATGGGACGTAATCGGTACCATCGACGCGCTCCGTATAGTATGAGGTCGATCGCACTAACGACGGAGGGCATCGATCTTTTGGGGAGGTGGATACACACAACGATCTTCACTAGCTGTACAGAAACGGTACAATCGACATCCATCGTGCCATCACGGAGCAAACAATATGAACGCTCGGATCGGAGAGCGCAGTACGGACGACGATACTAATCATTACTCTACAGATGAAAGTCGACGAACGAGCATCGATGGCTAGCGTTCAGAGGACGCCGCAGCTCACGAAGTACGAGATTCACGACGTACTGCGGAACAAACGACGGACATGGGTGCTAGAACAACTTCAGCAGACACGGAAACCGATACCGCTACGGGAGTTGTCCGAACAAGTGGCAGCAGTGGAAACGGGCGAGACACCACCGCCTCGAAACATCAGAGAAAGCGTCTATAACTCCTTACACCAGACTCATCTGCCAAAACTCGATGAACTCGGAATTGTCGAGTATCACGTCGACCGGAAGATTGTCGCACAAGCCGAAGGGTTCCATCAAGTCACCCTCTATATGGAGGTGGTTTCAGCTGATGACGTTACCTGGGCAACTTACTATCTGGCAGTAGGATGTGTGACACTGGTAGTGATCACGCTCTCAAGCGTAGGACTCCCGGTGTTCGCTGCGCTCTCAGTGACAGGATGGTCGATACTGTTTTTTGCCCTGTTCGCCCTCTCTGCGCTGTATCAACGAGTGAGTCACGAGTCGATTTATCTCGATGTGCTCCACTTCCGAGATGATGACTAGCGCTCACCACAACCAGCTGTCGATCGTGACTTACAACCAAAAATACGTCTTATAGGTGTATAGCGACAAGCCGATACCAAGCAGTAGGAGGTAAAACAACACTATCAGTACGTTTCGCTTTACTGCCTTGGGCTTTATCCCTGGAAAGACGAAGAAGACTGAGTGGGCGACTTCTAATAACTCAGTGTACCTGATCATTTCATTGTCCATATGCCAATTTTCACTTATCTCACGAATCGGCTCATCATTACCACTGCTATAGTGGCAACACACATAGATATGCACCCGTAGTACGTATCTCAACGAGTGGTTAGCTCCATCAAACGGACGAACAACTCACGCTTGAATATCATATGAACATTAACTAACTACAATATATAAGTCACTTGGATGGATCGTTCGGCTATGAAGATCGCGTACGTGCTCTCCCAGAACAAGGGTGGACTTCCACACTACGCTGCGGAACTCGCCAACGCTGTCGCCCATCACGCCGATGTCACAGTGTTCAAACCAGCAGAGACGACCGCAGATAGTGTCTTTTCGGACGACGTCGAAACCGTCGATATATTCAGAAGTATGAGCATATCTATCCCCGATATGTATTCATTCGATTTTGAAATTACGAACAATCTACAAGGACTATCGTCTTATCGAAATCTAAAACGGATCCATGAGTACGATCCGGATATCATCCACGACCCTACGGATTTCTTTCCACAGGTGAAATTCTTCACGAAAATGTACCGATTGGACACGCACTATCCGTTCGTGGTGACGTACCACGAAGTCCCGCCACCGGTGACTTCGCTGTCGAACCCGCTTGGAACAGCCGAAGAACTCCTCAACACAGCGATTCCGGACGCTGATCTCAATCAGATCATCGTCCACAGCGACCAGCAACGGACGGCGTTCGCCCGTCGACTTGATCGACTCGACATCGAGGTCATTCCCCACGGTGTCTACGAGTTCTTTACGGAGCACGACTATCAGCGACACCCTGAAAGCCCGACTACGCTGCTCTTTTTCGGAAACGTCTTTCCAGGAAAAGGTCTCGACGTGTTGGCGGAGGCGATCAGGATAGTGAAACGTGATATTCCCGATGTGACGCTCGTCATTGCTGGAGACGGTCGTTTCTCTTCGGAAACGAAACGGATCATCGAGGACGAAGAGGACTGTTTCGAGATCCACAACTACTTCATCCCGAACGAAGCTGTGGGTGAATTCTTTTCGCGGGCTGCGCTTGTCGTGTTACCGTATCGAGAGGCGCATGCTGAGGGCACGAAAGGACACAGCGGGGCCCTGTCGACAGCTTACGCCTTCGGAAAACCCGTGGTAACCACTGCGATCGGTGACTTTCCCAGACAGGTTGGCGGATCCGATTCCGGGCTAGTGGTTCCACCCGAAGATCCAGTGGCGCTCGCAGACGCTATCACCGAACTCCTTGAAGACGACGAACGACGGACGGAGATGGCTACCAATAGTGCACAGCAAGCCCAACGACTGTCTTGGGAAAACATTGCCGAGCGCCACATCGAGATGTACGAGCACATAATCGAACAGTCCACACGGTGAACACCGCTCTAACGACCGATTGCATCGTATAACTCGTCGTTAAACGCTTCTCATTCCCCGATCGACCCGGATTGAACGGTGAGAACGGACCCGTCAAACGACCTAACAAGCTTATATTTATGCGCAATCCGTGTGCAGTACGACGATAATGAAGATAGTATTATATCTAGATAAAGCAAATATAGTAAATAAAAACGTGCTGTCGATGCGTATCCCGTGATGAGCCCGGAGATGTCGATCACGCCGCGTCAGTGTAGCCAGTCAGGAAGAACTGTACGCGAACGACAGATCCCATGAATTATACGAAGATACTACGATCGTCGCTCGGAACGTTTGTAACGAGGGTCGGTCTGTCGGTAGCGGTCTTTTTGGGCATCTTCTATCTCGCGGTGGCGACAACCCCGGTAGTACTCGGCATCTACTCGTTATTCATCGCTGTTATTCGAGCACTCGATCTTCTGACCAACGTCGGGATCACCGAAGCAGCGCAAAAACGGATCAGCGAAGGCACCGAACGAGACGAATATTTCACCGCCACGTTGGTTGTTCGTCTGGGCTTGTTCGCTCCCGTCGGTATCAGTGTCGCAATCTACCACCAGCAGATCGCCACCTACATCGGAAGCGAGTTGGTGGTGCCGTTCCTATTCGCAGGATCGTTCGCCTTTCTCGTCCGGAAAACGATCGAATCCGGGTTGATCGGTGAGAAGAAAGTCGCACAAGCGGGCTTGCTCCAGTTCATATACGCAACCGGACAGCTAGCTTCGTGGATCTTTCTCGTATCGCTTGGCTACGGATTGTTCGGTGTCCTCGTAGGCTACGTGGTCGGACAGTTGGTTGCTAGTGGGGTTGGAATGATCTTGCTCACGCTCCGGTTGAAGCGGCCCACGATACAGCATTTTCGGAGCCTGTTCGAGTTTGCCAAATACAGCTGGGTTGGAGCAGTAACTACCCAATCATGGATCTGGACGGATACCCTCGTTCTCGGAATCTTCGTCGTGCCCTCGTTCATCGGGGTTTACGAACTCGGCTGGCAGATAACCGGTGTGCTCTTTTTGCTCGCTTCGGCGATCAGTTCGACACTGTTCGCCAATATCAGCGAACTTTCCGTCCACGATGAGGCCGAGCGGATAACGGACCTACTCGAACGCTCACTCGTCTACACCGGAATCCTTGCAATTCCGGGGATGGTCGGTGGGATGATCTTTGCCGAGCCACTATTAGCCATCTTCGGTGAGGAGTATCGGATCGGAGCTACGGTCGTCGTGGTCTTGATCCTCTCGCGGGTGTTCCACAGCTACGAAGTGGTCTTCGGGAAAGTGATCAACGCGCTCGACCGCCCGGATCTGATGTTCCGAACGAACGTCGTGTTCATCCTCTTCAACCTCGTTTTCAATGTCCTCGCCGTTGCGACCATCGGGTGGCTCGGTGCCGCACTCGCTACGACCGGGGCGATGGTACTCAAAACAGGATTATCGTATTACTACATCCGTTCGCTACTTACGTTTTCGATACCAATACAGGAGATCCTCTTGGAGATACTCTCCGCGCTGATCATGGGATTTTGTCTGTGGTTGCTCGTTCCCGTCTCGTCGTCGCTTCCACCGTTCGAAACTATCGTATTCATCGGGGTTGGAGCAGCGATTTACGCCGCATCGGTGCTCATATTGGTCGAACGGATCCGGGTTGCGACAGCTGACATGTTCCGAACCCTACTGTTGAGGATGGAAACGTGAAACGCGTGATATCGGCGACGGCAAAGCAGACGATCACTCTCCGGCGGTTTCTCCTGTCGGACGACCACCGATCGACAGTTGATTGAGGACGCCACGAACGAAGGGACCAGGATCGTCCAGATGAACGAAATCGAAATGGGGCTGATCGTAGCACGAGGAAAGCACCGCCCACAACGCGCTACGGAATCGCGGCCGTTCGATAAGAGGGTACTCGTCTCGGAGAACGCTCCAGAGATACTGCAGTTCACCGATGAGAAGGTGATTGCCGGTGCCCAATTCGTATTCCGGTTCGATGCGATCCGCGTTGTCCGTCGCTACCAACCAGTGAGCGTACGGAAAGTCGGCACCTGCGAGCACGTCCATCTCGATCGATGCCCACACACGGGGGTTGATCTCGGTGAATTTATACTCCCCTGAGTCGGGATCCTGAAGAAACTGCACCGAGGCGAGACCGTCCCACCCGAGGTGTTCGAGTAACCTCCGTCCGAGCTCTTCCAAACGGGAATCGTGCATCGTCTTTCGAAACGCGCTTGCACCACCGGCGTACGACGTTCCTCTAATCTGACATTTTTGACAGGTCAACACCGATGTGCCGTCCTCACACAGTCCGCGAAAGCCGTATTCGGTGCGCGTGTCTCGAACGAGTTCCTGAACGATCGGGATGTGATCCGGTGCCTGACAGTCACTTTTGTGCATCGTCGCTTGGATCGTCTTCAAATCCGGCTCGGTACCAGGCGGGACGTATATCGGCTCCATTTTTCCCTCACAGTCATGCGGAGACAGCGAGCTCACGTAGTCGCTGGTGAGAATCGAATACCGGGGTTTGATGATCAGCTCACGATCCCAGTCCGCCACGTCCTCGAACGACCACGTTTCAGGAACTTCGATCCCCGCTTCTCGGGCGGCGTCAGCCATTCGAAGCCCATCGTGCACCGTTTGGACGTTCTCGAAGGAGGGCCACAGCGGAACGACGTGTTCTTCGAACTCGGACTGGTACTTCGAAAGAACGTAGCTGTCCATCTCTCGGTGTGGAATGATCGTGTGCACGTCCGGCCGTTTTGCAGCCGATAGTAGGGCATCCTTGTACGCGATCAGATCGTCGTAGGGCGAGGGAACAGTGAGCATCTCATCACAGTACCGCGACGCAAACACCGGCCTGTCCGGATGTTCAGAGACGACAACCGTGTGAACGCCCTGTTTGCTGAGCGACCGAACACACGAAACGCTGCTCCCAGAATCGTTAACTGGGAGAAGGATCGATCGATCACTCTCATCTCGCTGATCCATACTATGTAGTGATGTGATTACAATATAATCTTTATCTAAATGGTTAACATTAGAGTATGTGATAATGTGGTAATATAAGAATAGACAGGAGCAAGCGAATGAGACACATCATCGTTGGGCATGAACGAGATAGACCCCTGATCGCCGGTTCGTCGGTGGGCCAAAAACCGTGATCGAAAACCCTGCCCTGGTGAGGAACGCTTCGATTTCCTCGGCAGTCGTCCCATATCGTCGGCACTTGTTCGAATGGACTTCGAGGTAGAGAGATCTGACTTCTGTGAGTATCCCTTGTAACCCGCGCAAAACCTGCAGCTCCGCCCCCTGAACGTCCATTTTAATCACGCCGGGGGGCGTAAATACCCCATCCTTGACCAGCGAATCGCCTCGTTTCGTTTCGACGGTCGAACCGTTCGATTCCAGGGAGAGATGGTGATGGCCTGCTCCAGCCGCCACGAACTCCGAAGAGAGCGTACACGTACCGTCGTGATCCGAGAGCGCGACCGAAGAGACCGTCCAGTCGGCGGTGAACGCGTTCCGTTCGAGGTTCCGCCGGAGACGGGAGCGATTCGTTGGCTCGGGTTCGAATCCGACGACGCTCCCGGTGGTGAGGGCACTCGCAACAGGACACGTATACGTTCCGATACACGCACCGATATCCCAGACCGTTTCGGAGCCGCGTAGCTCCGCCAGCAGGGCCTCTATCACGGCACGTTCGCCGCCAAGATCCGTGGCTCTGCGGTACTCCGATCTCGTGGAAAGTCCAAACTGGACCGTTTCTCCACCGATCCGAACGGACATCACGCCACCACAGAGTGCAATCCGGAGCAAACAGTACGCGGTGTCGATCTTCCAATAGAGTTCGTCGAGGAACGATAACGCATCGTATCGGTCGGTGAGCTGCGACGCCGTGTTCAGGAGTCGGTGTGTCACAGAAAAGAGACCGGAGTTCCCGGTTCGAGGCGTGTCGTCGGTCGAGGGATCCCCACGTCGATCACGACACATCGTTTTCGGGACCGGGGGATATCGTAGTCGACTGTACGAGGGAGCTTTTGACGGTTCGACAGGCGGTATCGAGCGCACCGGTTGCTCCGCCGCCGATGGCCAATCGATCGGTGCCACCCGCACCTCCACCGGCGTGCCCGGTGATGTCGCTGGCTATCCCGGTCGCACTGAACTCGCCGGCCAACGGCTCACCAACCGCGACGGCGAACGAACCGTCACCACCGGCAACCACGATGGTGATCGCGTCCTCTCTCATGGCGCGTTTTGCGAACGCTCGCACGTCGTCGAGTTCCCAAGAATCGAACGTGATCACTCGAACGGGCGGATCGCCGTCCATCGTCATATCGACTTGTGACAGCCACGAATCAGCCCATCGCTCCCGAACGGTATCGAGCTCACGGCGCAGATCGCGACGTTCCTCATCGAGCGTCGTGACCCGCTCTGGAAGATCCGTGATGCGTGCGTCGAGACGTTTAGCTGCTTTTGTTGCCGCTTGCAACTCCCCATGGGCAACGGTGGGCGCGGCGTTCGTGTTCGTCTCCCAATCACGACTGATGGTCAAACTCTCTTTGACCAGACGCTCTCGTCGCCACCAGTAGACAGTCGTCCCGGTGAGAGCGAGAACCGAGACGAGTCCGATGAACATCGTATTATTCATGGATCAATCGTTTTAACCGTGGTCCCACGGCGGGATTGGTGATAACCGGTGCGAGATAGGGTGTGATCGCGGACAGTCGGCTGTATCCCTCAAGCGAAGCGCGGTGAGCCCGATGTGGCGGCGTTACGAAGCTCATGAGCGGATAGTCGACGCCGCCGAACTGGGCTTTGAACTCGTGAACGCTAGAGCCACGACGCGACCGCCCGAAGTCAACGATCGACCGCTCGGCCCGACAAGCCCGTTCGATCGCTTCGAGGTAAAGCAGATGGTTCGGTCGGTAGTCCCAGTGGGTTCGCCTCGAAGCGGGCGTCCAGACGGTCGTCGTATCTTCCCACTCGAACAGGAACACGCCTGCGATCGGTTCGCCGTCGCGTCGTGCGAGTAGGATGGTAGCTGCCTCTTCGAAGGCGTCTACAAGCGACGCGAAAAACCGCTCGGGAAACTGCGGGCTTCCTAGCCGGCGCATCGTTTCGAGATACAGCGGATAAAACTCCTCGACAGTGCCGTCAGTCACGCTAACACCCTGATCGCGTGCAGTCCGGACACACCGGCGAACGTCCTTATCAAAGACCGTCTCCCAGAGCACCGCAAACGATCGATCGACCGACAGACGGATCGACGAGCCGGTCGGGACGCCACCGTAGCCAACCGTGTTGTACCCGGCGACACCGCTCCAACCGGCGTCTTTGACGACGCGTGTGTCGCCGGTGTTTTGGAGTGCCGATAGCACTGCTGTGTCCGTCGTTTCCGTCTCGATCAGCGGAAAGCCGTACTCACAGAAGGGGTTGAGTACGCTTCGTCCGACGCCCTCGAACACGACGAATCCGGGCATGAGTGCACGAACCGTTCCGCTATCGGTGAGTAGAACGTGTCGAGGATCGTATCTGAACACCGTTTCGACGGTGTGTAACCATTCTGCGGTGTGAAACACCGTTGCCTCGGGGTGTGCCTCGACGAAGGCTCGCCACTCGGGAGTTCGATGGGGACGAACCGACCGTACCGTAAGGGCATTCGTCTCGGTCATGGTTCACCGCCATCGGTAGACGTACGGACGACGGTCTCAGCCGTCGTAAACGCGAACGCATCGAGCAAGGCGTCGAGTTTCGTTTGCAACCGGTCGATACCGTAGAAGCTGATACACCGTTCGTGTGCTGGAACGGTTGAGGTCTTCACAGCTGGGTTGAACTCCCAGGGATGAAAGTATATCGTTGCTGGAAGTCCGCGCGCGTTGAGCGTGCGTATCCCTCGTTTCAACAGCCACGTTGGGAGCAGACGAGCGTAAAATCCACCAGCCACCGGCAGTTTGAGTCGCGGATGGAACACGGCGAGTGGCAGTTCGGTGAGTGTTCCGTTCCCGTTCCGTTCCTCGAAAGGAGCGTTCGGATCGAGGGTGTACGGTCGGATGGGCGCACCGGAGACGCCGTACATCGGCGTTCGAACCGGAAACACACTCGAATCGTACCGATATCCGGCGTCTTCGAGCACCTCGATCGCCCACCGTGTCTTGGGCGTCACGGAGAAATTCGGGGCGCGAAAGCCCACCGGTCTCGCTCCGATGGCGTCGCGGATCGCTTGAGTGCTGCGGTCGAGTTCCACAGCGAACTGTTTCGGAGAAAGATCGAACAGCGGTCGATGCGTGTCACCGTGCGAACCGATCTCGTGACCGGCACCGGCGATTCGGTCGATGAGCTCCGGATACCGGCGTGCGACTTCACCGACGACGAAGAACGTCGCCGTCACGCCGTGCTCGGCGAGGAGATCGAGAACGATATCCACCGATTTCTCGATGTGTGCGACTGGACCGGTCACAGAATCCCGGAGCAGCGTGGCCGAATACCAATGTTCGAGATCGAACGAAAGGACGTTTGAAACCCTCATCGAACCCGTCTGCCCTCCATACCGGTGTTCGCAAAGTAGGTGCTGAGTGCGTGGAGAACGATCGCGGTAAAACAAGCAAACGTCCCAACGAGCATGAGAAAGGCAGCAGTGAGCGCGAGACCGATCGGAAACGTCCCGGATTGGATGTAATTATCCAATGATAGGTAGCCGACGCTCAACCCACTGAACGTGAGTCCAAAACCCGGAACGGCCAGCGCTGTCAGGGGGCGTTCGCGCTCGATCGTTTTCAGAATGTTCCGAACGAGGACGACGCCGTGAGACAGCGGTGCTTGGGTGCTCGCGTTCGCCACATCGTACGTCACTGTGATGGGGACTTCTTCGATGGAGTAGCTGTGGTGGTGAGCGTGATAGAGGATATCCGTGCTCGCATCCATCCAATCTCCGATGTTTTGATCTGCAGCGAGGGTCTCGATCGCCGTCCTGTCGTACGCACGGAACCCGCTTTGAGTGTCACTCACCCGCGAGGCAGCCCGTACGACACCGAGACTCAGGTTGGTCAGTCCGTTGATCGTTTTGAGACCGACACGACGGTACAGGGGGGCGTTCGATACGGCCCCATCGACAAACCGGCTCCCGATGACGAGGTGAGCATCAGTCCGCTTTTGGGCAGCCACCAGCCGTGGAACGTCGGCTGGATCGTGCTGGCCGTCGCCATCGAGGATAACGAGATGGTTGGCATCGTATCGGAAGGCGGCCTCGAACGCCGTCTTGATGGCGGCTCCGTAGCCCCTGTTTCGTCGGTGTTCGATCACCGTTGCCCCGGCTGCTGTCGCCCGAGCGGCAGTGTCGTCATCGCTTCCATCATCGATAACGAGCACGTAATCAGCGTGCTCATCGGCACGCTGCACGATATCGCTAATGGTGGCTGCTTCGTTGTACGCGGGAATCGCCACGAGAACGGAACAGATCGTTTCCGAAATCTCCAATTCAAACTGCTGTATGGAGGTGTGTTCGTGGCTTATCGCGTTTCCGTTTGCAGCGATATCGCCCGACCCAGCGACACCATTCTCGATAGCGGTTCCGATCACCCCCGTCCGATCCTCAGAGGAAGTACCGTCAGCCCTATCATTCGCTCCTTCTGTCATCATCTCTCATGGCTATGAACTAGCCATCATGAGTAGTAAATATCATCTAATTAGATCGGTAGAACAGTTTATTACATTGTCAAGAAATGATTAACGTGTGGTTATTCGTGGTGAGACAGAGCGATAACACGATGTAACGGTGTGTGAAAGAACGGAGCCGGAATGGTACAGAAAAGGATGAACGTAGTTAACAGTGGGATTCATTGGGTCGCTAGAACTGTTTATCGGTGCGTTATACGATTCATCACATCGAACGAACTGATAAACCATCAATTCTGTTTAAAATATCGGCCACTAACAGTAGTTATCGACTTCGTATGGGTACTACGTAGCATGCACGTCGAAACACTCACGTTCTCCGACTGGGAAGAGGCGCTTCCGGCCACCGGGTTCGAGTGGTCTCACGCTCCCGAGACGCTTCGGGTGCTCGATAGGCACGCGGGAGATGTGCGTCTGTACGGTGGATACAAGGGCAGACAGTTGATCGGACTGCTGCCTGCTGTCGTTCGAACCGGGTTGTTCGTGACGGCGATCATCTCTCCACCACCTGGGTTCGGTATTCCACAGATGGGACCGATACTAATGCCGACGAGTCCCAAACAGCGCAAGCGGGAGATAGTGAATCGGGAGTTCACGAAAGCGATCCTCGAGACCGTGGCAGCCCACGAGCCATTTACGCTGTTTGGGTTGTCCTGTAGCACCGCATACACCGACCCGCGACCCTATCTCTGGGCCGGTTTCGATATCGAGGCGCGCTTTACCTACCAACTCGCTCTGGGATCGACGACCCCAGAGCAGGTTTTACAGTCGTTCAGTAGGGAGGCCCGGCGTGGGATCCACGGGGCGGAGGATGCGGGAATCACCGTTTCACGGGGCGGTGTCGAGGATGCACGCGCCATTTACGCCGCACACCAAGCCCGTCGGAACGAGCAAGGAGACAGCTATCCCGTATCTTGGGCGTACACCCGAGATCTCGTGGAGACACTCGGGGATCGGATTCGGATCTACACCGCCGAAACGGCCACCGGAGAGTTCGCCAGCGGTATCACAGTGGTATACTCGAACGAAAAAGGATACTTCTTCCAGGGCGGGACACGCACCGGCCGGAACGGAGACGCCAACGAACTGTTGCACTGGCGAATCATCGATGACATCCTTACCGACTCGGAACTGGCGTCAGTCGATCGGTACGACTTGGGTAACGCGAACCTCGAATCGCTCGCTCACTATAAAAGCAAGTACAGCGCCGAACCAGTCCCACATTATCTCATCAAATCGGGGCCGTTGATGGATCTCGCACAGAAAGCATACGAACTGATCACCTACTAGCCGTACTCAATGGGCCACTAGCCGATCGTTTCGGATGCTCAATGACACAATAGCCAATCCGTTCTGGGAGAAATGGGTCGTAAATGGCTCGGGAGTCGGTGTCGATTCGACGACGGACGTTCCTAGCGATCGTGAGCGCAGGGAGCACCGTCGTCGCTGGGTCGGTAACGAGCCGACGGGCCACCGATCGAGTCCATGCGACATCACCAATGAGCATCGATCGAGTTTACCAAATCGGACAACAGTATTACGTCGGACCGAAACGAGACCGACCCCCAGCGAGCGAAGCCCAGGGTACGATCTGGGAGATAACCGACGAGGAGCAAACCGATACGACCCGACGGACGCTGTCAGACGGCGACCGTTGGATCACATTGAACATCGAACCCGAATCGAAGAGACCGGGAGAGTATTATCTTACACCCGAGGACGGCGTCGAAGGGATTCAGGACGTCATCGACCGAGCAGGGGGAAACGTCGTCGTTCGTCTCGCACCCGGAACGTACGTCGGAAGCGAGCTCACGCTCGCCCACGGCGTTATACTACACGGATCGGGCCGAAACGCAACCACGATCAAACTCGATGACGACGCGAACACCGATCTGGTGACGACGCCCGATCCGCCCCGCGACAACGTGATGCGGTGTACCCTTCGAGACATCACGTTCGATGGGAACAAGGCGAACAACACCACTGGCAACGTCGTCTATGGAGCGTTCTGGAACAGTCGGTTCATCGACTGTGGCTTTCACTCCGCCCCAGAGACCGGTTTCTGGCTGGCTGGTTCCGAAGCAAGCACCGATGACAACTACTTCAATGGGTGTCGATTCATCACGAATGCGGGGACGGGACTCCGTGGCGGTGGTAACAAGGAGTCACATCCAGCCGTCGGTGTCGTGCGCGTGAACACCAACTGGTTCGGTAACAACGGCGGCCCCGCGATCGTCGCCCGAGGGAACGCGTGGCGGATCACCAACGCCAAGCTCTATCGCAACGCCACCGAGCAGGGTGCGTCGATCGAACTCGACCGATGTAGTTATTCGACTATCAGCGGCTGTGACAGCTACGTGGAGCACTCAGAACGGGATCACATCGTCGTACGAGCGTCCGAGGGGGTCACCAGCATCGGCAACCAGATCAAAAACAACGACTTCCGGGGCGAATATCGATCGGCAATTCGGTGTCTGGCCGATTCGGACGCCATCACCGCGCTGCAAGTTCGCGGCAACACGATCCAAAGCGGTGGAAACGCGAACAATGGGGTCGTCGCGCGGGCGGAGAACGGTTCGTTTATCGACTGTGCGTTCACGAACAACGTTTTCACCGGCGGGATGAACGGGACGAAGATCGATCTCCCCGGAGAATGGATCAGAGTGGGGAATCTCAACACCACCTGAATCGTATCGAACGGTGGTGATCACGCTTCCACGTAGTAGATCGTCACGTTCTCGTCCGTGTATACACGCTCGGCCGTCGAGAGCGTTCGTCGATAAAACGTCGTTTCACGGGCATCGATGTACTCCCTGTCGCTATCCAATTTCAACATGGGTTTGTGACTCACGTAGACGTAACCACTCCGGTTCAGCGTCGTTCGATTCAGCCAGATCGGTTCCAGCTCATCCGCAGGAACGACCTCACTCACGAGCAATCCATCCCGACTTTTGATCTGGTCCCATTCGTTGTAAACCGCGATCGTGTCGTTGGTATCGGTGTGTGTTGCCAACCATCGCGTGGCGTCGACTTCGCTTTGAGTGTACACTGGCCACCCGGCGTCCTCATTGACGTTGATGTTGTACGGTGGGACTTGTTCTCCACCGAACGCGAAAACGGTGCCCGAGCTGAACAGAAACAACACGGCGAGAAACACCGCGAAAAGTCCCTCAACTGGAACAGCAGCAATGCGCTCGCGGAGTCCGTTCCGGGAAAGGCGGACGACAACCCACGAGAGGGTCGAGACGACGGTTCGGACACCGACGATCGCAAACGGAGACACCACGAACAGGGCGATCTGGAGCGTCCTATCGAACCCCATACCAAACGTGAAGACGACCGATGCGACGAGAAACGCGAGTACACCGGCCGAAAACAGGGTGTACTCGATGGAACGAGGATTATCACGACTAGTAACGATCCCAGAGAGGGCATCAAGCGTTCCGATCCCGATGAGTCCCACCAGAGTGATGTACAGGAATTTGTAAATAAGCCAATATACCGACGTGAATCCTGCGGTCGCGTACGCCGCCCCGCTCCGTTCGGCCATCGGAAAGGGAAGCACCGAGAGGAGTTCGTAGCCGACCCCAACGACGCGGTAGAAGTTCACCCCGGAGGCGCTGAACAGATACCACACGACCCAAAACACACCGAGACAGCCGATAAGCATCGGACGGGTGAGACGAGCGTCAACGTCGACCGTCGTCACCGTTTGTACTGTATAGCGAGCCAGAAGAGCACTGCCGAGAAACGCGGTGAACAACAGACTGACACCGTAGTGTGAGAACGTGAGTGCGACGGCGAACGCGAGACCGAGGGTCCACCGCTGGGCGGGGGACAGTTTCGTATCGAGAAATACGACGAGCAAGAGAACGGCAAACAGCCCAGCGACTAGTTGTTTGTCGGGCATATCTTTGAAATAACCATAATAAAACACGAGAGCGAATGGGGCGAGCGTGGCGATCGATCGATCCTCGAAGGTGCTCCGTACGACGTACCAGATGCCAAGCGGGAGGAGCGAAACGAACAACGGGTAGACGAACTTGTACACCCACACGAGGTCTAATCCCGTGACCATCGAGTAAACGGCTGCCAACAGCGTAACTGTCGCCAACGAGTTGCTCGGGGCGCTGGCTTCCGGATTCCAGTATCCCTCGTGAAGGATATCCGCGGCCGTTGCATACTCAAAGTGGATATCGAAGCCCCACAGGTGCCCTGAGACCAGCGTCATCTGGAACAGCACGGCCGCCGAAACCGCCCAGATCGCGTACGGAGAGAGGACAGGTGATCCCTGCCACCGCCGGAGTATTAGTGGTACGGTCGAAAGGAGACACAACAGTACGAGATGCAACTGGTCGAACCGAGGGATCTCGGAGAACACGGTGAGGAGGATCGAAACCACCGGCAATAAACTCACGACTACGACAGCGATTCGGTCACGATGTGACAGCGACAACGACCCAAGCGGTGATCGAAGGGCCGGACCGGCGGCGTAACATACCGCAGCCATACCGAGTACGAGCACCAACACGGTGACTGTCAGACCCACCGGAGAGAGCGGGCGGTCGAACGAGAGCAGTGACAACAGACCGTTGAGTAGGAGCGACGAGACGACCACGACAAACAGACTGAGTCCGACCGAATACAGAACGATCCGACCCGGTCGACGATCACGGATTCTCAGTAGCACGACGAACAAATATCCCGGTACTACTGAGAGCAACACGATCCCGAGAAACGGTCGTAGCAGGAAACTTCCCGGCAGTACACCACCAAACACGACATCGAGCAGCAGATACGAAACTAACGCGAGAAGTAACGCTAGAACCGTCCGATTCGGAACGATGGGCATACTGTCCGCCGTTTCGGGCTACCCACAGATAATCAATGAGTGCATAAACCCGTCAATCGACTCGTTGAATCGCCAAACAACTGCGAGCAGACACCACTAGTACTGATGAGCACTCGATTCGGTCGGTCCAACGCAAAAACCCGCTGTATAACCCACTGTAGTGATAGGAGATTGTGAAACGTTATCAGTTAGTAGATACAGTGACAAGACCGTCGAAATTGAGGACGACTTTTTGTGTCGCATCACCGAAAATAGCTTTTCCAGCCGGTGAGCGCTGACGGCCCGTGAGAAAGACGTGATCGCAGTCGTGCTGATCGGCGACTTCGAGTATCGTCTCGGCCCTATCACCGAGATAACCAGATGCCTCGTATTCGACATCGAACTCCGAAAGGACGTCATCACCCATCTCACGAGCGATCCGTGTCGCCCCCTCTTTGGCTTCCTCTCGAGTGTACGTTTCTGTGCTACTCAAGGGTTCTTCTCTGGCTTTCCGACGAGTGCTGTACTCCAAAGCAGTGGTGATGTGAATCAACAGCACCTCAGCACCGACCGCCTCGGCGACCTCACCGGCCTCGTGTACCAGTTCCCTCGATGGCTCGGTTGGCTCGACTACAACGAGTAGTTGTTCCATAGTGCTATGTTATTTTCTATGCAAATAAAGTTTCTGTTCTCATGAAATATCAATAGAATATTTATGATCATCCTATTGTGTACCATTTTAGATGTGATATTCCATTTGCTCGGCTCACAGGAATGTCCGAGTACGAGGATCGGTACGCCAGAAGCGTTCGATCACTGAGCTTCAGCAGCGCTAGAGGACTCCAGAGACTACTACCGAGTGAGAGACACTGTTATCGTTCAGCCACACTCTTTCAAGAACTGTTTGTAGACGTTGGATCTGCGCCGGAAGCCGCTCGCTGTACTCCTCTGCCCGTTTCCGGCCGTGTTCGGCGAAGGCGTCGTACACCGCTGGATCGTCAAGTCGTCGGAGTTCGTCCACCTACGCGTCCGGATCCGTGAGCTTGGAGGCGACCAGTTCCATACGCTTCGGGCAGACCACCTCGATGGCTTGCAACGACGGAATGCCGTTGCACATCGAGACGATGTCCGCCCACGGATCCCGAGTGCGGCGTGATCGGGACAGGGATGCAGGCTACGTTCGCTCGACACTGGATCACGGCACGCTTGGAGTATAAGCGATACTCGTCTCGGTGAGACTGTTTATCCGTAGCGGGCAGCAGTCTCCGTCTGTCGGCAGCGGATAGGATCATCGCGACACACGGAACGACCGTCGGTCAGTCGCCGTCTCCGACGTAGATATCGATCGCATCCCGGAGCGTCACTACCTCGATATCCCGTTGTTCGATCCATTCGAGTGTCGTTCGGATCCGATCCTCTGTGACAGAATCCTTATGCGTGTGAGCACCAAAAACGCCCAATGCGCCACGCTCGGCGATCGCATCGAGATCACGCTGAACGAATTTCGGTTCGGTGAATTCGATGAAGTACGCTCGACGGGTACGGTAGGGAGAGAACTCGTCAGGATCGTTGATCCGGCTTCCGTGATCGCCGTTGGCGACCCCGATGTAATAGTCGTCGACGAACCGCTGCGACCACGCATCGAAATCATCGTACGGTGCGAGGAACGTCTCGACGTCGAACCCCAACGCTTCGAGTCGTTGCTTCGATCCAAGGAGTGCGTCTTTCATCACATCCGCCGGGTATCGTATGACTGCTTCCCCAGCGGCAAACGAGTCACCAACGGGATCCGCAAGCTCGACGTATCGGCCGGTATCGTCGGTACCCCTGCCAACAGCGTTTGCGCGCACCGTTTTGTCCCCGTCGGTAAGTTCGACGTCTTTCGGTGTCCAAAACCCGTGTCGAACCCCCGTCGGATAAACGCGTTCATCGTTTGGAGCAGCGTCTTCGACCAGTTCATACGTCCCAACAGTCGTGTGTTCGGCCGTATGAGAGGCGATCTCCCAGCCGGCATCCACGAGGTCCGTGAGATGCGTGACACCCATCCAATCCCGGTCCATGAAGTTCTTGCGACCGACCCACTCGCTGACGATCCCGACCGTCGCTGGCGCATCGTATGATTGATGCGCGGGGAACGCCTGTGTGTAGTCCGTCATCGGCCCGTCGTCGTACACGAAAACCACAGCCCCGTTCTCCGGCGGATCGGAGGCTTCGATGGCCCGTTTCTCGACCGCGTTCCGGTCGGTTTCGCGTGGATCGGTCGTACCATCGAAAGTCACCGTTCCAGAAACGTCTTGGCCGTCATCTCTCTGCTGTGTAAAACAACCGGCCAACGGTACTGTGCCTGCTCCAACGGTCACGAGAAATCGTCGACGAGTAGACCCACGAACCATCAGTTCGTGATTGGAGATTCGATCCGAAAAATATTACGAGAATTTTTGTTTATTTTGTATATTATTATAAGATATAAATTTGAATTCCGTCTTTATAGCACATGTAATAGCCGACTTTTCGGAAACGTCACGTAGTTTTACGGTGGTGACGGCTGACTCGATACTGTGCAACTCGATACTGTTCGCGTGCTTGATCTCACGCGACTCCTTCCGGGACCGTACGCCACCCAACTGCTCTGTGACGCGGGTGCAGACGTCATTAAAATCGAGGACACGGACAGAGGTGATTACGCCCGATACATGCCACCGATGACCGCTCGTGGTGTCGGATCGGTGTTCGATGCGGTCAACCGTGGGAAGAAAAGCATCGGTCTCGATCTCAAAACCGACGGAGGCCGCGAAGCGTTTTATCGGCTGCTCGATAACGCCGACGTGGTGATCGAAAGCTTCCGTCCCGGTGTAACCGAACGGCTCGGGATCGGATACGAGACCGTCCGCGAGCAAAATCCATCGATCGTCTACTGTTCGCTCTCGGGATACGGACAAACAGGTCCGCTCGCCGATCGAGCAGGACACGATCTCAACTACGTCGGACGGGCGGGACTTCTCGATATGACTCGGGGAGACGAGGATACCCCGGTCGTCCCGGGTTACCAGGTGGCAGATATGAGTGGGGGTTTGTTCGCGGCGTTCGCCATCGTTGGCGCGCTCTGCTCACGCGAACTCGGCGACGGCACAGGTGAATACATCGATGTCGGGATGACCGACGTTGTGCTCTCTTTTGCCCAATCGCTCACAGCCGGAGTGTTCTCCGAGAAGCCGCCTCGGCCCGGCGAAACACCACTCACCGGCGGACTCCCGTGGTACGACATCTACGAAACCGCTGATGGAAAACACGTCACACTCGCAGCACTCGAACCACAGTTTTGGCGAGCGTTCTGTAGAGCGATCGACCGCGACGACCTACGTGACGAGCACATGACATCCGATCCGGCTGCGCGGCAGGCCCTCCGTGAGGAATTGGACTCTATTTTCGGTGACCGGACGCGTGCGGAGTGGGTCAAGGCGTTCGACGACGTAGACGCGACCGTCGACGGTGTTTATACACCTAACGAGGCGGTTGAATCGGTTCACTGCCGTGCTCGCGGACTCATACAGGACGACACTGCCCCGCCGCGAATCGGTTTTCCCGCAGTGTGTGAGCTGCCCGCGAGCGACGAATCCATTCCCGACCACGGAGAACACACAGACGAACTGCTCCGAGCGGCGAACTACGACGAGACGGCGATCGAACGATTGCGAGAGACAGGAGTGATCACGTAAGTATCAGCGACGCCGGACGGTACACTGCTTGAAATGGGGTTCGTGAGATCGTGGATCGCGCTCGGAGTGCGTACCGTTCTCGGTGGCGGCCTGTCGGATCCAACGAAACAACACAGGATGAGCGACAACTGGATTCGCGCCCCTGACGACGTGGCTCTCTGTCACATCGATATCAGCGTACGAACAGGGTGGTCCATCGCTGCCGAAGGCTTGGCAGTGCGTTGTCACCGCGCTAGCCATACACAGCGTCGCGTTCGCATCGTAATTTCGAGTGCCGAAGCCACCACGGCGACCTTTCCGAGGATATAAGCAGCCTCGTCGGTCTGTTGACCGCTTCTGAGAACGGCAATGGCGTCCGGATCCGGAGTGTACGCCTCGTACAATCCCGCTATCGTGCGAGCGCCACATCCCACGTCCAGCGCAACTCACCCTCTATATTCGGTGACTTCTTGTAAAACGGTTTTTTATTTATAAATTCCAATTCTATACCGAGTAAGATCGCATTCGTTTACGATCCCCTGTCGCACGACGATCCGAGGTCTGGGAGAAATGCTTATCAGTATTCTGTCGTACATGATACTCGATGAGCGAGTTAGATCTCGTCGTGAGCGTTTCGGACCACGATACGTTGGATTCGATCGCAACGCAGGCCCACCGAGCGGAGTCGCTTGGATTCGCGCGAGTGTCTGCGGGTGAGACGACTGGACGGGACATGGTAACGACGTTTGCCGTCCTCGGCGAACGAACTGAGCAGATCGGTCTTTCGACCAATGTGCTCTCTCCCTATGGGCGTGCACCGACCGTCCTCGCCCAAACGGCGTTAACGATGCACGAAGCGACAGGAGGGCGATTTCGACTCGGGCTCGGGACGAGTTCGCCTGCCATCGCCGAACAGTGGCACGGAGGATCGTTCGATCGGCCGCTTCGGCGGCTCCGAGAGACGATCGACATCGTTCGCGCAGTGTACTCCGGTGGCTCCATCGAATACGAGGGTGATATCTACCAGCTTCAGGGGTTGTCCTACGATCGCCCGACACCTGAGGAACCACCACCGATCGACGTAGCTGCGCTCGGGCCGACGGCAGTCGAACTCACCGGCCGGTTCGCTGACGGTTGGGTGCCCCAACTGTTCACCCCTCCGGGGCTCCAAGAACGAATGAACGACCTACGACGCGGGGCGAGCCTCGGCAATAGGGAGCAGACAGCACTGCGCGTCGCCCCACTCGTGCGCTGCTTTGCAAGCGAGGACCGCCACCGTGCTCGGGAGACCACCCGTTCTATGGTTGCCTTTCTAATCGGGGCATACGGACCGTTCTACGGACAATCCGTCGCAGAACAAGGGTACGAACGCGTCGTTACCGAGATTCGCGACGCATGGGACGATCGGGACATGGACGCCATGGCGGCAGCGCTCCCCGACGAGTTGTTGGACGAACTCGCTGCAACAGGAACCCCAGAGGAAGTCCGTGACCGGATCAAGCGATTCGAATCGATCGATGGCGTCAACGCGGTTCGTGTCGGGTTCGTGCGAGGCATGGACCAGACAGACAAGGAAACGACGATGAATGCGCTGGCTCCCTTGCTGTGAACAGGACGTAGTCGAAACAGGCACACGGGGACCGTTCAGCAGAACTTCACCGGATTCCCATGGCTGCCAGTCTTCAGCCACTGACGAAAGCGTTTGTCGATGCCGGACGGGACGACAAGTGGTTCCTAACGACGTGACTCGGGCATAGATCGACCAGACGGAATCCAACTCATACCATTGATTCTATAGTTAAATCCATGATACTCACCTATATATTACCAAATTTATTACACTGCATTTTATTATGTTATAGATTATTTAACCACTTGAAATGTCTCAAAGCAGGCGAGATTTGTTACAGAAGATCGGAACCGTTGGTATAGCGAGTGTGGGGGGGACGATGCTCACAAGTAGCACCGTAGCGGCGAAGCCGACAGTCGATTGGAGACCCGCTCATTCGAGCAATTACACCGCTGCGAACCGTGGTGCCTCGGATATCGACGCGATCGTTATCCACGTTGCCCAGGGTTCAGCCGAGGGCACAGTCAACTGGTTTCAGAACCCCGATGCCAACGTGAGCGCGCACTACACGATCCGTGACGACGGGTACAAATATCAATCACTGAGCGACATCAACATCGGGTGGCACGCCGGAGGAGTCTCGTGGTACAACAACGCGACGATCGGTATCGAGCACGGGGGATACGTGAGCAGTGGGTTCCCGAACGCCCAGTATCAAAGCTCCGCGGAGCTCGTCCGCTGGCTGTGTAACGAATACAACATTCCCAAAAGCCGCGTTTCCGGTGTTGCGTCGTGTGGGGGTGAATGGGGAATCATGGGGCATCATCAGGTGCCCGAGTCCGACTGTGGATACAACGACCACACTGATCCCGGTTCAAACTGGGATTGGGAGTATTTCTTGAGTCTTATCTGATATATGGTTGGTCAGAGAAAACCGTCAGTCACAGGCAGGAAACTCAGGGCGTAGGCTTCCTCGCCCCCTTACTGCTCCCGAGACCTGCTCGGTCAGTCGAGTAGATCCGCCACCGCTTCGATTGGGTGAGGTGGATTGGTTTCTCTCCCCGCTCGGTCACCGATCTGAGTGCGACAGGAGGCACCCGGTGCAACCACCACGTCGCCGTCGCTGTCATCGATCTTCTCGAAAAGGAGTTGTCCGATCGCCTTCGAAAGATCGTAATGTTCGGCCTCGTAGCCAAAGCTACCGGCCATCCCACAGCACCCAGAATCTAGCGGATCGACCGTGTATCCAGCCCGCCGGAGAACGCCGACAGCATGGTGATCAGTTCCGATCGCGTGCTGGTGACAGTGGCCATGGTAGGTAAGCGTCGTTTCGGGGCTGTCGAGACGGGAATCCGTGCTGAGTGCATCGATCAGCCGGTACGTATCGAGGTATTCCATGATCCCGTAGGCGTTACCCGCGAGTCGTTCGGCTGTCGCGTCGGACACCAGATCCGTGTACTCGTCTTGGAAAACGACAGCGTCGGAGGGTTCGACTGCAACGATCTCCCAGCCGTCCGCGATGTACTCCTCGAACACGTCGAGATTGTGCTCAGCCCGCTCCTGTGCGAGATCGAGCAGTCCCACCGAGTAGGCTGCACGCCCGCTGGGACCACAGTTTTCGGGAATGGAAACGTACACCCCAGCCGCTTCGAGCACGCGGACAGCCGCCTTTCCAGCCGCCGGATACACGTAGTTGGTGTACGTATCGGGAAACAACACCACCTTGTGTTCAGCATCCGATTCGGAGACGAACGATCCGCGCTCTGCGTACCATTCCTGTACGGACTGCCGATGGAACGACGGCAACTGACGGTCCGGTGCGATCCCGAGCGTTTTTTCAACGACCGTTCGGACGCCGGGGACCGCCTGACCGACGTTCGATAGCGGGGCCAGAGTACTACCGATCGCCGAGAGTCGATCGATGTGGGCAAACAGTCGCGTTCTGAGGCTCGCCCCATCGTGTTCGTGATACTGATGTTTGATCTCAGTTTTGAGCTTGGCCATATCCACCCCCGTCGGACAGTCGCTCTTACACCCTTTACATCCAACACAGAGATCCAAGACCTCCTCTTGAAACACCTGCGAATACAGCTCATCTTCGGACAGTTCTCCGCTGATGGCCGCTCGGAGCATGTTTGCCCGACCCCGCGTGGTAGCGATTTCGTCTTTCGCTCCTCGGTAGGTAGGACACATTACATCATCTGTCTGACGACACGTTCCACAGCCGTTGCAGAGTTCCACGAGGTGAGAGAACCCCCCCTCTTCGCTGAAATCGAGTGTCGTCGTGGGTTCGATGGACTGGTACTCGTTTCCGTACCGGAGGTGGTCGCGCATATCGGTCGGAGAGTCCTCACGATACACGACCTTTCCCGGATTCATCCGCCAGTCTGGATCGAACGCCCGTTTGATGTCCGTGAATGCCTCCCACAGCTGCTCACCGTACATCTTGCGGTTGAACTGAGTCCGAGCGAGACCGTCGCCATGTTCGCCGCTGAACGACCCGTGACGTTCGTTCACCAACTCGGTAACGTCTTCCGTGATCGAGAGCATCGTTTGTATCCCGTCGTCCTCCTTGAGATTGAGGATAGGACGGATATGGAGCGTACCGCTTCCCACGTGAGCGAAGTAAGCCGCTGACGTTCCGTGGTCCGCAAGGACGGTTTGGAATTCGTGAACGTATTCGTCGAGTTCCTCGGGAGGAACCGTCGCATCCTCGATGAACGGGTAGGGTTTGGGATCGCCGTCGAGACTCATCAACAGCGGTATCGCAGCCTTTCTGAGCTTCCAGATCGATGTCTGTTCCTCGTCGGTGTAGGCTTCCAACACATCGAACGCATCACCGTTCACGACGAGACGTTCTGTGGCTAGTTCGATCGGGCGACGCACGGTCTCGTGACACTCTGAGTCGAACTCCAACATCAGGGCTGCTTCGATCGTATCGGGGAACGACTCCGCGTATTGCGCATACTGGTCGGATTCGCGGGCCAGACGAAACACCTCCTCATCCATCAGTTCTACCGCGCTCGGATCGAATTCGAGTGCAGTCGGAACGGCTTGAAGGGCATCAATGAGGTCTGAAAAACAGTACACTGCTAGAGACGTCTCGTCTGGAACAGTGACGAGACCGAGTTCGGCTTCCACAACGATACCCAGCGTCGACTCCGATCCGACGATGAGCTTTGCTAGATTGATAACAGGATCGCCATCTTCATTCGTATAGATGACGCGATCCAAGTTGTAGCCCGAAACGTTCCGCTTGAGATCGGGGAACTGGGTTTCGATCTCCGTCGCATTCGTTTCGACGATCTCGCGAACGGATCGGTGAATCTCGGCCTCCCGGTCGTTTTTCGAAACGATGTCGTCCCATTCCGCCGAATCGAGAACGACTTCACGGGCGTGGAGCAACGAGCCATCCGCTAGTACCACTGTCAGCTCCTCGGTGTACGCATCGGTGATTCCGTATCGTACCGAGTGAGCACCCGTCGAGTTGTTCCCAATGCCACCACCGATCGTCGCACGGTTCGAAGAGGCCGGATCAGGGGCGAACTGCAACCCCCACTGTCCAACGTACGCATCGAGGTGATCCTGAACGACGCCTGGTTGGACACGCACGCGTTGTTCATCAGGGCGCATTTCGAGGATGCTGTCCATGTGTGTAACCATATCGAGGATCACACATCCGGGACCGACGGCTTGTCCCGCAAGCGAAGAGCCGCCACCCCGAGCCATGATCGGGACGTCGTGGTCGGCAGCGATTCGGACGGCAGCCTGAACATCCTCCACAGTCGTCGGATGAACGACGCCTGCGGGTCGGGCTTGGTAGATGCTTCCGTCGGTGGCGTACAGAACCTGTGTGTACTCATCAAAACGTACCTCACCATCGACAGCGGTTCGTAGCGCATGAGCGAGTTCGGCATACGCCTCATCGTCAGTGTGATCGCGCGCCGTACGGAAAGTGTCGTGATCGTGCAGTCCGTTAGGCGCGATGCTCCCCGATCGTTCCGGCTGTTGTTCGCCGTCCGAGCGAGCCATATCGTACTGTTACAGACGAGAGATATTCATAAAAACTATGCTCACCGCAGTCTCAGCCGAGACCGACAGTACACATCTATGAGTGGGTGAATCCAAGCACAGTGTAATGCAAGATCACAATCTGAACGACCGCAGGATTGTTCAGCGAAAATAGTTACCAAAGTTAACTTATGTATGGGGTAATCGTTTGTATTCCGGACAAAGTGGTTGTCTATAATTACAAACGTACGTTTGTAATTGAGCCGCGATGGAGATAACGACTACATCACTAACATTAGATAGCTTATGATATATCCCCCTATAATCATACTATTAATAAAATCTAATAAATATCGAGATGCTTTGGTTCTCTTCAACTACTAGCCACAACGCCGTATCCCTGTTTGAAAAATATAAGTTGGTTAAATTAAATATTCAATATAGCTGTATTATCCCATAACTATAATATAACCAACACAAAAATTTTCATCTATTACACAATATTGTGTGGCATAGGAGTACTGTTCCATCACCCTCCGCTATGTATCAAATGTGTACTTTTAACCACTGTTCTTCTACAGTACAATATGTAGTATTGTAGAATTGATGGGTTTGATCAGGCCGTTCAGCTAACCAAGCGAATGAGGAGAAACAAGGTTCCAGTAGAGATGAACGTGGTCACGAAGACGTTCAACGACGCGAACTGTTCGTCGCCACCGAGTTCGTTCGCGTACACGAACGTCGAGACTGCGGTCGGCGTTCCGAACATGACGACGCTCGCAGTAAATGTTGCAGGTTTGACAGCGAGGAGTGAGAAGACTCCCCACGCGAGCGCTGGCATACAGCCGTTTTTGAGCGCAACGACCCAACCGGTCGCACTCAGATCGACTGCCGAGAGATCGACATTGAGGGAAGAGCCGACACAGAGCAACGCCAAGGGCAGTGCGAGCGTACCGAGCGCATCAAGACCGGTAGCGGCGACGGACGGGATCGCAAGTCCAGTAGATCCGACTGCGAGACCGACGAGCAATGAGAGCAACACGGGATTTGTCACAAGTCGACGCAGTTCGTGGTGAAACCGCGTGTTCGCATCACTCATCATGGTGAGGATAAGAATCGTCAACGGCACTTGGATCAACGAGACAATACCGAGAATCACACTCGCGATTGCTGTCACTCTCGCCTCGAACGTTGCCGCCACGAGCGGCAGTCCGAGATAGCCCAGATTGGAGTGGTACGACTGGACGAGCGCAACGCTCCGATACTGCGTCGAGGCGTTTCGGTGTATGATCCACGCAAGCCCTACGGTCGCGACCACGACAATGATGAGTCCCTCCAAAAGGGCCCGAGAGAGGAGCTCAGTGATCGACTGCTGGTACGTCGATATGAAAATGAGCGCAGGAAGGGCGACGTAATACGTGAGAGAATTGAGGCGAGCGGCCCGGCTGTCATCGAGAACACCGGTTATACGCAGTCCAACCCCGATCACCAACAGTCCAAGAAGAGCCATCAAGCGCTCGAAAACAGGCATAGTTCGCTGTACCGAGGCGACGGCTTTGAGTGTTCATATTCGATAGGAGAGACCGTGTGACTGTCATTCACGGTGTTCGTCTACCTGCCGTAAATCGGCGTGTTCCGACGTTTGTGGCCTATCGGCCGGACGCAGTTCGACCGTCGTCGCCTCGATGTCCTCGACGAACGCACCCGTTCCACCGACGCTGTACGTTCGATCCTCGGATTCGACGATCAGTGTGTTTTCGACGGGAAACGAGCTCGTCGGTGGTTCGAGAAGCGACTGACGAACGTCGACGACAGCGCCCTCGAATTCGGTCTGTGCGTTCCCATCGGAAACGGTGTAGCCCGTGATCCGAACACGAATCGGACGGTCATCACACCGGTGGAGTCGCGTCTGGAGAACCGCGTGTCGGAAATTCTGATAGGTGGCTGGGAGGTCGATGGGATCGGTGGTGTACACCTCCGTCGCCATGGGAAAATAGTTCCCCAGAAACGAGCCAGCGATAACCGGACTGAGCTGTTCTTGTTCGAAGACGATAGCCTGGGCGGGGCTGTTAGATCCTGAAAGCATCTTGTCGGGCACGACGAGACCCGTCTCCTGGTCGATCGTTAGCATCGTCGGCATCGGTTGCTTCCACGCTCGGGCGACCGATGCCATCCCATCAAACGCGAGATCGGTGCTCGGACTAACGCCCGTAACGAGCAAGAGCACCAAAACATCGCGCTCGAACGCTGCACGGAGTTCGTCGCCGACCTCATCAAGCAGTCGGTAGGGTATCGAGAGCGTCACTTCCTGCTCTGCGCGCTCGATCCCCTCGGAGATGCGCTTAAGAACGGTTACACGGGACTTGATGACCTCGAATTGCTCTGATCGAGGAGACGACCGGGAGAACCGCGATTCGAGTGCTGGTTGCATCGCTTCGAGATCGTCGGTCAACTCAGTTATGACCCGTTCTGGGGGGTATGGTCGGATCATCGTCGGAACGACGTGGTCGTTGACTTCCACGAATCCCCGATCCGCCAGCCGCTCAGCGATGCTGTAAACGTACCGCTTGGAGACACCAGAGGCCTCAGCAATCGTGCTCGCCTTCCCCCCTCCGAGTTCCAGGATCGAGAGGTACGTATCTACTTCCTTGGCCGAAAATCCCAGCGCATACAGCGATTCTTCGAGCGATGCGTCGTCCATGCACGTACTGTATGCGGACTGTACTTACATCACTCGGTGATCCATCGGGCCGTGGACAAGACGGCCACGACCCGACGGCTACCGCCAGTGTTCGTGTTCACCAACCACGAGCGCGACAGCAAGCCAACGGACTGGATCGGACCGGGAGAGAACTGTTCACCTTCGTGCTGTCGGACTGCTGTGTCTCGATAGCGGTACGTCTCAGAACACCATCTCGACGTTTACAAAGCTCCCAGTCTCATCCCGACCGAGCCGAAGCTAACCCGGATATACGCATGAATCGATCGTTCAGTCACTTTCTGCTCGTTTTATCTCGTTCTGATAATTCCCAAAGAACGGTTGGATATGAGATAGTTCAAAGAGCGGCGTAATATCTGTTTCAACGTATTTTCGGAGTAGAGCGTCTAAGGAACGGAAGCGGCAGGTTTCAGTCGCTCCATGGTCGTGGAGTGTCAACCAATGATCGGCAAACTGAGGGATATCAGATCCCATAACGGTCGGCTCCGCTCGTGACGTATGTTCCTGTTGCTCCGTCCGCCATTCCTGAACGTCAAATCCATGATTGTACGCCGCCCAATACGTCTGTGGCACGTCGATATTGAACCGATTCAGTAGGTCGTCCAACGATGGATAGTCGAATGCTTTGAACGCGGTCTCAGCGAGATCGACGTGGGTGTACGACGCGAGAGTCTCAGTGATGCGGTCTTCAAGTCCCTCGTAGGAAGGGTGGGTGCCGGATGCTGTGACCGTTTCAGTAGCAATTCTTGCCCGTTCCTGAAGATGAGGGAGATCGAACTGCTTGCCGCAGTACGTGAAGAGCGTCTGACCGGGATGATCATCGAGCCACCGACAGAACTGCTCGAGCAGTTGGCACTCCCCGGCAGGTCCATCCGCTGGTCGGAAAAGTACGTCCGTGATCGGTGGATAGGACGGGTCAGGCTGGTATCCGACACCGAGACAAAACAGTTCGATATGCTCGGAATCGTCCAGATCAAGTACAGACTCGGGAACGGTTGTCAATACCTCAATATCGACTGCGATCCGAGCGGTATCAACATGGAGATTGGGACGATACTCGTCGGCTGCTCGATGGCCATCAGAGGGACTACCCTGATCGGGAGGAGCCGCCCCTGCAACGGAGGCTCCGTCCCGATGTTTGATCCCAATTTCGCCATCGTAGATGTTTCCGTTCATTCCCTCAAACTGATACCAGTGGCCGTCTTCCCACTCGTGCTCGATCAGATAGTCGTTGTTCGGAAAGATCGTGAGAGTGACAAACACTCCTCTAACGTCTTGGAAATACGCGAAGCACTCGATCGACGAACTCGATGGGGTGGTTGACCGCCTGTACTTGAGCCGAATATCGATCGGTTCGTTATGCACGATATCAACTGCAGTCGTCATCATCGAGGACCTCTCCGTCAACTACCTTTCTCAGTCATTAAATAATTCATCAAGTCATACCACGATCCGTTAACGAAGATGAAAACGCATACATAGTTATGGGAATTATCAAATATGAAATAAGGTGGCCGACGGTTCGGGTTCCGGATCGAATCCCGGCGGGTGATCGGAGAACATCGGATGGAAATCAACCAACGCCGGTTGCACGATCCCGTTGAAAATCGTCGCGCCGATCAGCGCCAACACGAACAACCCAAGCCCCTTACCGGCTTTTTGTGCCCACTAGTAGCAAGCGGAAGCTAGCTTCGAAACAGAGCCAGAGATACTGGCCAAGCGAACCGAACCAGTGAACAAACATTTCTACGACACTGCGTTCCTTTCAACCCACTCCCTAGTGTATCATACAACAGAAACAGTCACTATAGAACTGCTGATCCTTCGACGATAGAAACGAGCAATAGACATCTCGTTATTCATATAATATATATTATGTAATGAACCTACTGTGATCGTTCTTACCCTCCTCAGGTGTCACATTCACCACTGTGTTTCCGTCCCCAGCGGCGTAGAAACTCAAAGGCGAAGATTTCCACTTGTGAAAGAAACGATGCAGTGAGGCAAAAGAATGAAATTCTAATGCAATCATAACAAGACATGACCGCACCCGTTGATTACGCCGTGCTAGAGGAGGGACGTCACTGCAACTACTACACCCACGACCGGGCACTCCAGTTCGAACTTCGACGACGCTGTGAGAGCGAAGAACTCGACTGGGGTGCATCCCGTTTACGCGAGTTCGGTGAGATGATCGGCTACACCGTGGCCGACAACGCAGACGTCGCAGACGACAATCCCCCGACCTTGCGAGCCCACGACAAGCATGGCGAACTCACGAACGAGATCGAGTACCACCCGGCCCACATCGAAAACGAGCGATTGGTGTACGAAGCCGGCGTCATTGCTGACGTCTTCGAGGCACCACCGGATCGAGAGACTCCTGTTTCCTTTCCATACCATTTCGGGCAGTTCTACCTGATGGAGTACGCATCGAGCGTCGGACTCGGCTGTCCGGCAGCGATGACGGGAGGGGCTGCCCTGGTTCTGGATTCGTTCGACGACGGCGCACTACAGGAGTTTTATGAGGGCTTGACCGCGCGGGAGTACGAGGAGTTGATGACCGGTGCGATGTTTCTCACCGAAAAGCAAGGTGGAAGCGATGTCGGTGCAAACGAGGTGACTGCCGAGCCACAGGAGGACGGCACGTACGAACTGTACGGAGAAAAGTGGTTCTGCTCGAATCTCGATTCGGAGGCTGCGCTCGTGTTGGCTCGTCGACCCGACGCCCCGGATGGCACCGACGGACTGTCGCTCTTTCTCGTATCGACTCACGACCGAGACGGGGAGCCGACCGACTACCGATTCCGTCGTCTGAAAGACAAACTTGGCACCCAAACCGTGCCGACCGGCGAAGTCGTGTTCGAGGGCAGCGAGGCGTATCTGGTCGGAGAGCCGGAAAACGGGTTCAAACAGATGTCCGAGATGTTGAACGCCGAGCGACTGTACAACGCCGTCTCCGCCTGCGGTGGGATGGGACGATCGGTGTTGGAATCGAAGGTCCACGCCGCCAACCGGGAGGCGTTCGGCAAGCGACTCGACGAACACCCCCTGTTGCGCCGGGACCTCCTCGAAATGGTGGTCGATCACGAGGCGGCGCTGGCGTTCACCTTCGAAGCCGTCGAGGCGTTCCACCGGCGAGAGCGCACCGATGCGGAGATGGCCCATCGGCTCGTGCGCATTCTCATTCCGGTTGCGAAGTATCGCACGGCGAGACTGGCCGTCGACACCGCTTCGTACGCCATGGAGATCAAGGGTGGTGATGGGTACGTCGAGGAATTCGTCCATCCCCGGTTGCTGCGTAACGCCCAGGTCCTTCCAATCTGGGAAGGACCGTCGAACGTCATGGCTCTCGATGTGCTCCGTGCGATGGCTCGTGAAGCTGCACACGAACCATTGCTAGCGCTGATCGACGAACGACTCGACGCAGTCACTCATTCTGTACTCGATGAGTTGGTCACCGTCGTCCGCTCCGAACGCGAACAGCTCGAAACCGCGATCACCAGCGTGGGGTCCGCGGACATCGAGTCGGCCCAACACCAAGCCAAGGAACTCACCGAGTACATCTTCGACGTGATGACCGCCGCGATCTTGCTCGAACAGGCCCACTGGCAACTCACAGAAGACGACGACGCTCGCAAAGCGCTCGTCGCCCGCCAGTTCATCGCGTCGTACCTCCGTACTGACCGCGGGATCACGAGTGACCGTCAGCCGTCAGACGAGGGGTTCGACGCTGTCGTTCGATACGCACGGTTCGATCCGGAACGGTTCGGGGAGTGAGCTCGTTTCAGGTCCGTAGTCCGAGAGCGAGGAACACGCCCGCAAGGAGTAAAACGATGACTGCGGCCGCCGGCGCACCGTCGATCGACAGATGAAAGACGAGAATGGCAGCCCCTGCCGAAAAGAAAGATACAACCGCAGTCGTAGCAACATGAACGATCTCGACGGGCCACGTTTCGGCATCCCGTCCCAATCGTTCCCCGACGGTGATCGCGTTTTCGGTGACGTCCCACGTCAGAACGGTAGCCACGGTCGCTATCAACAGCGGTACCGGTCGAGCACCGAGCAGGCCGATCACCACCACGCCGACAAGTAATCCACTCACGCCTAATGTGAGAAAAAGCCGCGACTGTCGTCGGAGTCCGACCACGAGGACACCCATACCGAACAGGCCCGGTCCCACCGCCAGTGACAGCCCCGAACTCCCGAGGAGAAACAACACAGTCGTTCCGAAGGCAAGTCCCAGCGCACTGCTCAAGCGAGCAGGTGAACGGTCGACTGCACTCACGACGATCCCCCCGCGGTAGCACCGGCAGATCGCCGCCGTTCCAACCGATCGATCGCTGTCGACAGGGATTCATCGTCATACTGCCAGTCGAGAACCGGAATTCCCGCCGATCGAAGACGAGTGCTGCGAAGCGCTCGTTCAGCGTGCACGAGCTGGCGTCCCGGCGACGTTACCGTCGTTGGATCGGGGCTGATCACCGTCACAGGATGGCCGAGCGCCTCAAGTTGCTGGATCGACGCCGAAATCGCATCGTCACACAACGGCGTCAAGACGACGACTTGGGCAGCAGTAGGGAGTCGGTGACACAGCTGTTCGACTGTAGGCCGTTCTTGCTGATCGTTCACAGCAGCGAGTGCTGGATGACTCGTGAGCAACTGTCGTCCCCGTCGCCGGTGAACCGGACCACGATTCGGAGCGAGCCAGCACGCCTGTGGATGCGCCGACAATGCAGTGATGCCCACACTGACGTTCGCATCGAGAAGCGTCGAGAAGAGCCGACCGGCTGCCGTCACGCTCCGATCGACGGCACACCGTCCGTTCGCGTCGGGGGCCAGATACGCCGCCTTGCGGGCGTCGATCACGATCACCACGGCCGTCCTGCGTCGGGTACGGAACTGAAGCGTCGATAGCTCACCCGTTTTTGCGAGTCGATTCCAGTCGATTCGTGAGCGGGGATCTCCTGATCGGTACGCACGTAGCCCGTAGAATTCGATACCGTGTCCCGGAGTACTGCTCGCTCTCCGCCCGTCGAACCGCGTGGTCTGCGTTCGAAGCGGTGACGTTTCGAGCGGTTCGAGTTGCGGGGCACAGGTGATGGTCGAGTCGCCAGACGGTTCGACACGAGTGAGCCGTTCGACGCTTGCGCTGCTGTCACGTGCGATCACGGACGGCGGTGTAAACGAATGTTTACCCGGGACAACAGTGAGCGTGTACGAAAACGTCGTTTCCGCGTCCGGTCGAAGAGCGGTGCCCTGCCGAGGAGAGCCAGCCGTAACGACGAGCCCCGATGGAACGCCGTCGATCACGGAGCAATCGGGAAGGAGCACGTCGCCAACGTTCCGAACCGTCACGGTGACCCGAACGCCAGCTTCAGTCTCCTCGACCGTCCGCTTGATGGCGAGGGAAACCGACGGCGGAGATGCCGCTCGACTGTACGCGGCTAGACAGACACCGATCCCGCCAGCGAGCAAAAGGGCTGGTTGGCGCAACAACATCCCACCCGCACCGACGGCCAGTGCCAACGCACTGATCCCTCGCCACCGATCCGTTCGGCGGGTGATCGTCTCGTCTGCCTCGGGAAAACGCAGTTTTTCTTCGTGGGCCATGGGCTGTCTCGGTTCGGGAAGAGATTGGACAGTCACTTCCTCGTCCCGAGCTGTCGGCACAGCGGTATCGAGTCGTCGAACGAGCGCAGTGATAGCACGTCGTGCCCGGTGTTGGACGGGCGATTCGCCGGTCCACAAACAGTGAACGTGTTCTCGCACCGAGAGCCGAGCAAGGGGTTCCTCAGTGAGAACAGCCGCTGCCCGGTGATCGTTCGTTCCGTCCGACAGTCTTGCCTGTTCGTCGAACGAGGACCGTCCCAAGCGCACGAGGCGCTTCATCCGTGTCCGAAGAGCCGCATAAGCCGTAGAGGAGCCGTCATCCCCACGGTGAGCGTTCATCGAGAGGGCACGGATCCGTCGGTCGGTCGCCTCCCCAGCGATGGGGTGCGTGTGGTTTTCCGGTGCAGGGAATGCGAGCGATCGGCGTTCATTTCGGAATCGAACGCGTACGAGATGAAAAGCCACAACGAGCGCGAGGAGTGCGATGCTGGCTACGACGACCGACGGAACGCGAACAGCGACGGAGACGCTCGGAACGAAAACGAGCACCAATCCGATAGCTCCCAGAACGACGCCGAATCCGAGTGTGGCGGACCGAAGGCTCATGACTCGACACGAACCCCCTCACCACGAAGCCGGTCGCGCGCGGTCTCCGCCCGCTGTTCGATTTTATCAGTAATTGAGGTGTCACCGTATCGAACCGATCTGAACAGAGCCGTGAGGTCAGCAACCAACTCCGGATCGATTCCTTCGTCGACAGCTACGGACGCAAGCTCGGCCGGAGACAGGGATCGATGCTGTGTCACATCGAGCTGTCGGACCAGTTCCCACCACGCTCGATACACTTCGTTAGTCGGAGCGACGATCGAAGTATCGTCCGGTGGTTCCGGATCATTGCCGGGTGAAGCGGGCGTCGATTCGGTCTGAACACGCGGAGCGCCCGCCACCCAGAGAACGAGCGCGAGACCTCCGACTGAGACGCCGATCATGAGCCCCACGACTACCAACGGAGACAGACCGCCGGACCTACCGTCAGTAGGATCTACCGCAAACGTCGTATCGAAGAACCCACCGCTACCGGTTCCATCCGAACCGTCCGCCCGCAGTTCGCTCGATTCCAAACGGCCTTCGGAATCGCTGGAAACGGGCCCTCCGTCGATCCCGAAGCCGCTTTCGATCGCCGCAGAGTCAAGAGATGAGGCAGCGACAGCGAACACCGTGATAGCGAACAGAGCAACGAAGACGAACGCAGCAAAGGACCGATCCATGCAGGGAAACAATGAACGTACCACATTGAATGTTGGTGGTTACGATTAGCAACGAGAGACACCGAGGCAACGAGGAAAGCACGGTTTCCTGCAGATACGATCGGAAATGGATCACGAATAGAAACCATCCAGTCCGTTCGTGACACGCACGTCAATAGATACCATACATCAAAGATAAATACCCACAGGACGATAATCCATCACGACCATGCAAGCCCGTCAAACACCTGCGTTCGAAACACCGGACCACCGACGGATCTATGAATACGTCGAACAGCAGGGGACCGTCGCGCCCCGCGAGGCGGCAGAGGCGCTCGAGATGGATCCCGAGCAGTTCCATCACGAGTTGGCGGTGCTCAAGCGTGATGGATATCTCGAAGAGCAGGACGACACGATACGAGTAGCTCTTGAAGCCGGTACTGCGGAGGAATACACCAGTAACGGCGTCGGGTTCACGATCCGTCCGGCGCGGCAAGAAGATCTGGCTGGAATCGTCGGTGTAATACGAAAGATAACGAGCGAAAAGACGTATCTCGTGGCCGAAACCGTCGCTCAACAGGTCGATTTCGAGGGCGTTCTCATCCGTCACAACGACGTGGAGACACGGATGTTCTTCGTCGCTACCGTGGCGGACGACGTGATCGGGTGGGCACACCTCGAAGCCCCCGAGCTTGAAAAGCTCAGTCACGCTGCAAAACTGACCGTCGGAGTTCTCGATGAGTACCGCCGACACGGGATCGGGGGACACCTGCTCCACCGGAGCCTCGAATGGGCGGGCAGCCACGGCTACCAGCGGGTGTACAACTCCATCCCAGCCACGAACCAAGAAGCTGCTCGCTTTCTCGAAGACCACGGTTTCGAAACTGAAGCCATCCGGAAAGAACAGTATATGATCGACGGAGAGTTTACTGCCGAGCTGATGATGGCACGGTCCTTGTAGTCGGTCTGTCACCCAACGATCGGGGGAGTCATCCGTTGGGGACACGAAAACGTGAGATATAATTGGATGTGCTGGTTAAACTGACCGATATCCGTGTCTCCTCCCCCAAACCGTGGTTCTCGATCCCGTGATCGGAATCGGAAACGAAAGCGGAAACGCGATCGAAATCGAGATCAAGATACGAGCAACTGGCAACAGTGGCTGTTGTTCGGCGTCGGAGGGATCTTCCTGATCGGAACGATCGTCGTCATCGCAGGAACAGGAATCCCGTTCGGCGGTGACTCGGAGGGAACTCCGACACCGACACCGACACCGAACGATGGAACGTCACCGGTGATGACGACAGCTACCCCGACACCGACACCCACCCCGACAGCGACGCCAACGCCGACGCCTACTCCAACCGACAGCGTCGAATACCGTATCAACGTCGGTGGGCAGCGTCTCGAAGCTTCCGACGGTCCGGATTGGATCGCCGACAGTCCGGAATCCCCAGCGACGTATTTAAACCATGAAGCGTCAGATACGGCCGTCAGTAACACTTCCGATCCGATCACCGTCGAAGACAACGTGTCCGAGTCGGTGCCTCCGGAGATGTTCAAAACGAACCGCTTCGAACAAGGAGGGAGTCTCTTTAACCCGTCCGAAGAGATGACCTGGGCGTTCCCCATCGATCCAGACCGCGAGTATGAAGTCCGTATCTACGTCATGGAAGAGTTCCTCACCGACGGAGAACCACAACGCTCGGAGGAAGCGGCCTACACCGAAGCCGGACCGCGGTCGTTCGATGTTAGCGTCGAGAACGAAACCGTCCTCAAGGGGTACAACCCGTTCCTCGAACACGGTCACGATGTGGGCGGCGTCAATGCTTTCCAGACGACCTCGGAGGACGGCACGCTAACGATCCAGTTCCACCGCGGAGAGGAGAATCCCATCGTCTCCGGCATCGAGATCGTGGATAAAGGACCGAGCGATACAGATGACGATTGACGTTCCCTGCGAACTGTTGGTACTGTACGAACAGTTAGTACCGTACGAACAGTTCTCGAAGCACGGACAGTAAAAAGATCACGGCAGATCAGTCACGATATCAGCCAGTCGGACCGGATTCAGCCGTCGGTCGGGATGTCGGCGCGACGGAGCCGACCAGCCACACGGTTCCACCGATCGTGAGAAAAAGGCCACCGAGTGTAGCGACCGCGGTGGTCGCCGTGGTCGCATCGGCCACCACTCCGGTCCCGAGTGCCAGCGGGGTGCGCAGCGTCATGTACACCATCGACACCACCGAGAGCAGCGTCGCCCGACCGACCGCCTGGGAGTGGTCGTTGATGTAGCCGTTGGCGATGGGTTCGACCAGCGGCCGCCCGCTCGACATCGCCGCGAACGTAGGTAGCGCGAACAGTCCGATCCAAGGAGGGACGAGGAGAGCAGCAGTCGGGATCGTCGACGCGAGCAACACGGCCCGACGAACACCGAGTCGGTCCTCGATCCGTCCGGCGTAGTAGCTACCGACCGATGAGACCATCCTGAGACCGGCGTACAGTACCCCGAGTCCGAACGCCAGCGCTGGTCCCGCCTCCCCGGCACGCGCCATCCCGCTGTCTACGGGAAGCTGGACACCAAACGCCGCGACGGTGGGAGCCAGCGTCTCGATCGCCATCGGTTGGACGTAGCCTTGAGCCACACCGATAACGGCGTAAAACAACCCGATGTACACGACCAGCGACCGCAGCGGGGGACGAACGAGGTGATCACGAACGATGGCGAACACAGCTCGTAGTCCCAGTCGATCCGGACCCGTCTCACCCTCGACGTACTGGCTGTTCTTCGGGAGAGAAAGCAACGCGACGAATCCTGCGCTGTTAAACACGGCGGCAGCGACGAACGGATACGTCGGCTCGATTCCGTACAGCAGACCACCCACAACCATCGTCACCGCCGCGGTCCAGTTCTGTATCGCGTCCCCCCGGCCACGGACATCGCTGAACCGATCGGCGTCGAGTCGCTCGTCGAGAATATCGTACAGCCACGCGTCGATGCTGCCCGATCGAAACGTCAGCGCCAGCGCCCACAGCGCGTACAAGAAGGCGTACGGAACGAAACCGTTCACGACCACGAACCCACCTACCGAGCCGACGGTGAACACCACGCTGAGCAGCAAACTCGCTCGCCGACCCAACCGATCACCCACATAGCCCGTCGGTACCTCGCTGACGACCGCCAACACCGAGTACAGCGACGACAGCACCGCAAACTGCGTGTACGTCAGCGATCGTAACAGAAACAGCGTGAATATCGGCGTGATGAAACCGACCGACATCGTGGCACGGTACACGTAGTACCGTGCCAGAAGCGACCGGTCAGACATGAAACTTGACACACCCATTGAACGTGTCTTAACGGCTAAAATGCTCGCTGAACTCAGTTTTTGTTCCTATACAATAAATGAAGTTACAGTTATGACATGAACAGTAATTATGTATTTCTAGCATTATCTATAGCAGTCAAACCAGCAGAGATACTTATACCGTTCAAAATACACGCTATAAACAGAATATTAATTATCTCCACATAAAATAACAAATTTAATATATAAAATAAAAATTGTTATTATCGCATATCATCAGATATCTGTCTTATGTGTACACGTCTTCGGTCCAGTAGGAATAAGATATCGAAGAGTTTCGGCGAGATCAGTTCGGAACGCGGTGTTTCAGGTTGATGGCCTCGATGAGGTCATCGTTTCGATCCATGTTGGTTTCTAGTTCGACATGAAGCGAATTCAACATCGTGTCGATCAGTTGTTGACGCTCCTCTGAAGTGGGGAAGGAGACATCAGTGGCGTACACTGGAGTGCCGATCTCAAGCGACCACCGCTGATTGGGGTAGGCGGTTCGCATGTGGTAGGGTTGGTCGTGAAATGCCAACCGGGTCGCATACACCGAAAGCCCCTCGTAGTCGCCGTGAACGACCTCGATAACGTCGCGTTGGGGGTGACCGAGCGAGGGATCTGGGCGTTGAGCATTGTTGTAGTGGCCATCAGCCAGATTCTCGCCCATACCCGAGGGACCGAGCCACCAGAGAACCGCACCGTCTAGGTGGTAGGGCACCGAACTGACGTTTTCGAACTCCAAGTACTGGTACCAGTAGCCGTCGTTGAGAACGTGCATGTTGACTTCGGCCGCCATCGGTGCGGTGGCAGTAAAGCCCTCTCCCCCGAGCGACTCGCCACTCACAGGATGGATTTTTTCGCTTGCTGCATCGAGAACGGGGTTGGTGTCGTCGTGAAGAACATTATCCGGAAGCGGGGCAGCACTTCCCCATTCCTCGTTTTGGGGTTGATCGTGGACACGATCGCGCTCGGCGACTTCCTCGGGGATGTACGTCCGGGCATCCGTGGGCCATTGCTCTTGAGTGAACTGGGGAGGATCGTTGTTCGCAACGGTCGGCCCGGCGGTCTCCTCCCAAACGCTTTGAGGTTCGTTGTGCAGCTCCAACGTCTCCGTTTCGTCGGGCAAGAGAGCCAATCGAGGAAGGAGTTTAACGGTTGCATGCGCGGGAAAATCCGATTCCGCGAGGGTCTGAACGAGGGGGAGGGCCTGCGTTCCGAGATCGCCAAGCGTCAGCGTGCCATCCTCGACCGTATTCTGAACCGCCTCGGCGTCATAATCGAACTGCGCTGCCTTCTCAGCATCCGATGAATACTGAGTGGGAAGGTAATCGAGGAAGTCCCGTGGAACGTAGTACGGATCGTCGTACTGAGGACACAGCTCCTCAACCGTCGTATCAGCCGTGATCGTCGAGGGAAGCGTATCGTCTGCCGCCACTGCAAAGGGAGACGCATTCCGTCCCGTAACCACGCTCGCAAGACCGAACGTCCCGAAGGCGATGCTACTTTTCAGTATGGTCCGTCGTCTGACCATGTTATATATTATATTCCTAGAACTTAAATTTAACTATTAATACTAATACTTTAATTAATAATTTATTATTTTTATATTATATGGAGTTTGCTACAGCCGATCGATCCGTAGTAGGCCGGCGAAAAACGGTGTGGAATCGTTTCGGGTTCAGGAGACGGTGACGGTGATCTCGTGAGTCGTCGTATCCCCTTCGTTGTCGGTGGCCGTCAACGCGACGGTGTAGTTGCCGGCCGCATCGTAGGCGTGTTCGTTCCACCAGCCAGTCGCGCTCGTGCCGTCACCGAACGCCCAGTCTAACGCCGTGATCCACTGGTCGCTGCCCGAGGTGTCCGTCACTTGGAACGTGATCCGTTCGCCGACCGACGCCGTCGTCGTGTTCGGATCGATCTCCGCCAGCAGGTCGTCCGAGCCACCGTTCTCGGCAGTCGTCGCCACAACAGTGGTCGTCGCCGATTCGTTACCCGCACCGTCGAGGGCCGCCACGCCGATCTCATACTCGGTGTCAGCAGTGAGATCCGTGATCGTCGTGCTCGTCGTATCCGCCGAAACGGTGTGATCACGGCTGCCGCCGACAGCGATGACGTAGTGACTTAGGCCCGAGCCACCGGTATCGGTAGCAGCGTCCCACGCAAACGACACCGAGGAGTTCGTCGTCCCGGTAACTGACAGATTGGAGGGAGCTGTCGGGGCAGCCGTATCGTCGCTTTCCGTTCCTGCAAGCCACGTTTTGATGTATCCACCCATCTGTTCGGGATCGTCCTTGAGCGTCCATGGTTCGTTGGCACCCGCATCGGGAGAGTCGAAGAACGTCGGTGCCCACGAGTCGTCGAAACACCACGAGACCCAGCCCATGTTCCCGTAGCCTTCGACCCAGTTGCGGAACGGTTCACCCCAACCGGAAGTGGTACCTTGGTCGACGCTCCCGCCAGCTGGATCCCAGCCGAACTCGGTGATGACGACAGGAACGTCAGTAGCGGGTTGGCCGTAGTACTGGTCGAACTCCGAGGGAGCGCCGTTGTCCGGATAGATGTGGCCCGCATAAATCAGGTTCTCCCCTTCGAAGGGATACTCCGGAGCCATGTGAGTGACGGACGTCCACCGCGGAGAACCGATGATGATCGGTGTTTCTGCGGCGTGTTGTCGAATGAGGTCGACCCACGGTTGGGCTGCCTCGCGCCACGCCTGCCACGCACCGGGATCGTCGCCGTACATCGCCGGCTGCGTTGGTTCGTTGAACAGTTCGAAAATGACATGCTCGTCAGTAGCGAATTCGGGCGCAACTCGGTCCCAAAACGACTCCATCACGTCGTTGATCGGATCGAGATTCTCGTCGTTTTCGTCGTTGTACTCATCGGTCGCTGCCTGTGTGTACGGCCGAATGAGATGGTAGTCGACCAGAGCGTAAACGCCCTGTGTTGCGAGGAGATCAACTGCCGGGCGCATGATCTCAGTCACATAGGTATCCAAACCGAAGTGATCGACCGAATCCTTCGTGAACGGGAGACGAACGACGTTCGGATGCCATCCACGGCTTTCGTCGGTCGTCCATTCGAGCACCTCCTCGAACGTCTTGGGATGAAACCGCCGGTAAAAACCCGGATCTGCGGGGGCCATCCCTTGGAGGCGGACATCGTTGCCATCGGCGTCGCGGATCCATCGGCCCTCGGTGTGGAGTCGACCGGGAGCCGCAGCCCCCGTTCCGACTCCGTTTCCGAGTGTGAGTCCAACGACACCAGCGCCAGTGGCTTGCAGGAACATACGCCGGGAAAACGGCGTCAGTCCGCTGCGGTAACCGTCGTTATTGCTCGATACGCCTTCGTCAGGTTGGTTTGTATCAGTCATTAGTATGTGTTGGTGTGTTCGATCAGGAGACGGTGACAGTGATCTCGTGAGTCGTCGTATCCCCTTCGTTGTCGGTGGCCGTCAGTGCGACAGTGTAGGTGCCGGCCGCATCGTAGGCGTGTTCGTTCCACCAGCCAGTCGCGCTCGTGCCGTCACCGAACGCCCAGTCTAACGCCGTGATCCACTGGTCGCTGCCCGAGGTGTCCGTCACTTGGAACGTGATCCGTTCGCCGACCGACGCCGTCGTCGTGTTCGGATCGATCTCCGCCAGCAGGTCGTCAGAGCCACCGTTCTCGGCGGTCGTCGCCGACACGGTCACCGGCTCGGACTGGTTGCCTGCACCGTCGAGTGCCGACACGCCAACCTCGTAGCTCGTTCCGGCCGATAGCCCCGCCACCGTCGTCTGGGTGATCCCAGCAGGGACAGTCTGATCCCGAGAACCGTCGACGAGGACGACATACTGATCCAATCCCGACCCACCGGTGTCCGAGGAGGCGTCCCAACCAACGGTTGCCGACGAGCTCGTCGTCTCGGTCACCGAGAGGTTGGAAGGGGGTGTCGGTGCCGTCTCGTCGTCGGTGCCGCTGCCGTCGACAGTCACCGTGACGGTGGCCGTGCCGGACGGGTCGGTCAGCGAGACGTTCGTAGTCGTCGAGTCCGAATCGGTCGTGACCGTGATCTCGTGCTCGCCGAGAAACGCCGACGTGGCGTAGGTACCACTGTCGTCGGTGGTGGCGCTCTCGCTGGTCCACCATTCCCCGAACACCAGCTCCGTCCACACCTCGTAGGCAGGCTTGGGCGACCAATCTTCGTAGAACAGCGGTGCTTCGTCCCTCCAGTGGTTAGCATCCCAGAAGCCGCCTATGATGAACGCGTCGACAGCGGGATGGCTGAACGCCCCCCGGAGGTAGTTATCCATCACCTCCGCGCGTTCCTGGTCGCCGTTCCAGTCGTCGCCGTTGTACATGTCGAACTCTGTGATCTTCACGCGTGCGCCGTGGTCGGCCCACTGGTTGATCTCGCTGACGACCGCGTCAGCGCTGATCCGCCCATCGGGATCGGTGTCAGTGTCATTCTCACCCGACCGGGCGGCGATGTGGCCCTGCAGTCCGACGGAATCGATCTGCGCCGCGTTGTCATTGAGAAACTCGATCTGGGTCTCGTAGCGACCGTCCACGTAGTCGTACGCGAACTGGTTGAAGTCGTTGACCGCGATGCCGACATCGAGATCGTTATCTTCGATCACCGAGGCAGCGTGGCTGTACCAGTCGGCCAGCAGGTCGGACGTCCAAGGAACGACCTCGCCGGTCCACGGTTCGTCCGTGTCAATTCGGTCACCGTACACGCCAAGCTGGAGTCGGTATGCGTGCATCGCCTCGTTGACAATGTCCCATTCGATAACATCCTCGCCGTAGTGGACGATAATGTCCTCGATGTGTTGCATCGAGCGGTCGCGGATCGTCTGGGCGTCCCGGTTATCGATGGCCGTCAGAATATCGTCCGGGATCGCGTACACGTCTTCCCGTCCCCAGAGGCACGTGTGCCCGCGCACGTCCAGACCGTGATCGAGCAACCACTGGGTGGCCTGATCGGCCAGTTGCTGGTTGTTCTCCCAGAAACGCCACTTGTGGTGGTTTCCCAACCACGCGATATTGAACAGCTCGGCGAGGTAGGTACGGTAGTTGTCGCCGGGATTCGTTTGTTCGATGAGCGTGTCGGCGCTGGCAGCCGCTCCGAACCCGAACTCGTGCTCTTGCATCTCTACGGAGACCTGCACATCCGAAACCGGGGTGCCGTCGGGATTCTCGACGATGACTTCCAGAGCCGTCGTACGGTGCTCCTCGATGCGCTTCTCGACCGTCTTCGTGGTGTCGGCTGGCTCACCTGCCACAGCGGAGGCACCGCCAAGCGCACTGGCCAGTCCCAGCCCGCCCAGCGCGCGCAGATAATCCCGACGGCCGAACGTCCAGAACGGTCCGTTTTCCGATGATTCAGATGGATCTGCCTCGTTCGCGGATCGACCGGGGGCCGATCCTGGAACGGTCTCGTTTCGTGGGTCGTGTCGGTCGGTCATTGTCGTGTCCTGTGTGTTCGGTTCGCGTGCGTTGCTCCATGTGTCAGCCACGTGGTGCTGGCACCTGCCGGACGGCCAACGACACCTACGGGAGCTACTGACTCGACAACGGTCAAGAGACGGTAATGGTGACTTCGTGAGTCGTCGTATCTCCCTCGTTGTCGGTGGCTGTCAACGCGACGGTGTAGGTGCCGGCCGCATCGTAGGCGTGTTCGTTCCACCAGCCAGTGGCAGTGGTCCCATCGCCGAACGCCCAGTCTAACGCCGTGATCCACTGGTCGCTGCCCGAGGTGTCCGTCACTTGGAACGTGATCCGTTCGCCGACCGACGCTGTCGTCGTGCTCGGATCGATCTCCGCGAGTACGGCATCCGATCCATCGTCATCCGTAGTCGTCGCCGAGACGGTCACCGGCTCGGACTGATTGCCCGCACCGTCGAGTGCCGACACGCCAACCTCGTAGCTCGTTCCGGCCGTCAGTCCCGACACCGTCGTCTCGGTCGTGCCTGCCGAGACGGTGTGATCACGGCTGCCGTCGACCGTGATGGCGTACTGATCCAGCCCGGAGCCACCGGTGTCCGAAGCGCTCTCCCACGCAAGCGACACTGAGGAGTTCGTCGTCCCGGTCACCGACAGGCTTGACGGCGAACTGGGTGCTGTCGTGTCATCACCACCCCCACCGCTACCGAGTTTGTCGTACACGACGTCGAAGTACGACGACGCCGAGTAGGATGTGGCACCGCAGTCATCGCCCCAATACGGGGAAGCCATGTTCATCGGATCGTCCGAGCCGTCGCCGTTCCACGTCCATCCGATGACGGGCCAGCCCAACGATTTGGCGTGATCGACGATCGCCGACCAGTCGGCCCCGCTCGGGTTCGCTGCCCAGTTCCCGAACTCCCCGATCATACAGGGGTAGCCGGTCTCGTCAACGACATCTAGGTGAGCGGGCTGGAGCGCCTCGTTCACCTCCTGATTCCACCCACTCGGGTACACGTGTACTGAAAGGATGAGATCGTCGTCGTCGATCTGTGAGACAGCATCGGCAAGGCGGTGGGTTTCCTGTCCCCAGCCGGGTGCATCACAGACGATGGGACCGGCGTAACCGGTTCCGTCGCGCACCGTACTGATCGCGTCGTTGTACGCCGATGCGTACTGGCTTGCGGTGACGGTGTGATCACCCCACTCGTTCATCATGTTGATCGTAAACGACGTATCTTGAGAGAGATAGTCGTACTGTTCCACCCACCAGTCAGCCGCAGCCTGTAGCGCTTGTGCGTCGGCCGCACCGTTGTCTGGATAGTGGTGGTAAGTAGCGATCACCTCATAACCGTGACTCCCAGCCTCGTCGATCCAGCGCTTTGCGTCCTCTCTCGTCGTTGCGACCTCGTTGAAGGAGAACGGCTCGATCTCGATTCGCACTGTCTGGATGTCCGGATACTGATCCATCAGTCCCCAACCCAGATTCTGATCGCCATCACAGAAATATGACGGTTGGAGATTCACGCCGTCGCCAACGCTAGCCGGTGCGCCGCTCGTTGAGCCGACACCGAACAGCCCGAGCGCCACACCGGTACCTAGTGCCTGGAGAACGCTTCGGCGTCGGAGCGTCGTCGAGACGGTGTCGGGTCGAGAGTCAGTCGTTTCGGATCGGTGATCGGCGTTCGATTCCGAGGTTGGTGTATCGTTCGTTGTCATTGGTATCTGGGTGGAGGGTAGCTACTTGGCTATTCGAATCCAGTCGTTTCGGGAAGGGCCGAACTGCGCTGTTGTGCGAGGACGTCCTGCCAGAAGGTACCGTAGCTGTTGATCGACCAGTCGTGGTCGAGCATCGCGGGCGACCACTTGCTGTCGAAACACCAGACCTGCCAGTGAACGTCGTGATTCTCGAAGAACGCTTTGAACTCCTCGCCTTCCACTTCGGCGGTGCCTTTCAGCCACTCCGCGCCGTAGGGACCCCATCCGAACTCGGTCATGAAGACCGGAACGTGCCGTGACGGCTCGCCGAAATACGTCGACAGTGGACGGAGAGACGGGTGTGCATAAACGTGACCCGTGTACGCGAGGTTATCGCCGTCGAACTCGTTTCTCGGTGCCTGATAGGTCCATTGGGACCAGCGCGGCGAACCGATCAGGATCACGTTTTGGGGAGCGTTCGATCGGATCGTGTCGACCCACGGCTGAGCCGCGTCCTTCCACGTGTTCCACGTTTCGATCGCTTCATCATCGGTTGGATCGACGTCGACGTTCGGTTCGTAATGTCCTTGGAACGGATGAATCGGTTCGTTGTACACCTCGAAAAGGACGTGTGAATCCTCGGCGAACTCCGGGGCAACCGTCTCCCAGAACATCGTGAGTTCGTCGTGAATCCCCTGACTGGTGTACGCGTGAGAATCGTCTTCGCCCCGATGGCGATGGTAATCGACGATACAGTACACCCCCTGTTCGGCGCAGTCATCGACGGCTGGCCGGAGATAGTCACTGACGTAGCGTTCCAGTTGGCGCTCCGTGAAGCCGGGGACCGGCGGGATTCCGCCGGGATCGTGGTCACCGATATCGACGGGCTGGACCGGGAGCCGGATGACGCGGGCGTACCAGTTCTCGCTTTCGTTCGTCACCCGTCGGATCGTCTCCGTCGCATTCGGTCGGAACGCTTTCGTGTCCATCCGCTTGGGATCGGGAACGTTGACGCCCCGAAGGATCACGGTGTTGTCACTGGGATCTTTGATCAGGTTACCGTCTCGATGGAGCCACGGCGTCGGAATCCCCGCGGCTCCACGACCGACGACACCGGGCGCAGCGAGCGCCAGCGCACCAGTGACCGTTGCACCCAACATCTCACGCCGGGAAACGACGCCTCTGGGAGTTGCCGAATCGTTGCCGTGCGTTCGTTCGTCTCGTACCATATGTGTTGATTGGTATCGAATTGCGTACAGTCGGCTACACCAGCGCGACCTCTTCGATGGTGAGCGTCGAGTTTCCGCCGCCCCAGAAGTTGAGCCGGAGTGACAGCGAGGCAGAGGAACGATCGACGCCTGCCGCTTCGAGGTCGATCGTCACGTCACCCCCGCTCGTGGTGATCGTGTCGTTGGTGACCTCCGACAGCATCGCACTCACCCCGCCCATCTCGAAGGTGATGTCGTTCTCTTCGCCGCCGTTCGCACCACTCACGCGCAAGACCAGCGTCGAGTAGTCGGTGATCGACTGGTTGAGCTGCTCTTGGTACCACCCCCCGTTGGCGTACTCCAACACCAACGTACCGTCGCTGACGGTACCACTGCCGTTTTCGAAGGAGCCAGCGCCACACCACTGACCCAGATCGTTCGTGTTGCTCGACCACGCCGGATCACCGTCGTAGTCGTTGATCACCAACCCATCACCCGGCGTGTCCGTCGGCGTCTCTGTCGCGGTGTTCGTGGGTGTGTCCGTCGGGACGGGACCGCCGTCATCGATCCCACTAGTGTACGTCGAGCCGTTGATGGTGACATCGAACGTGTCGTACGTGGTCTCTCCGACGGCACCCGTCCAGTACTCGTTGCCGAGTTCGATGCCCGACAGCCACAGATCGCCCCGGACGCCCTCGGTGCCGCTGAGATATGTGACGATCTCCGCCATATCGATCTTACCGCCGTCGTGACCGCCCTGAATCCGGAAGATGTAGAAATCGGCGTCGGTACCTCCCGATTCGTAGTTGACCCAGAGATCAACCGTGTTTCCAAAGCGATCGGTCCACGCACCGGGATCCTGTACTGCGCCGTGGTCGTGGTCGTCGCTCCAATCCAACAACAGCATGACTTCATACTGGTGTGTTTCGGGCTGTTGGGTGGGTGGTTGTTCCATCAACCACCACTCCTCGGCCCAGTTCCACTCACCACCGGAGATATCGACGTCGCCGTCCACTTCCATCACGAACTCCTCGACATCCCGGCGCTGGATAGGGAACCCGGCGACACCAGTGCTTGCACCCCACGGGCGCGTTCCGATGAACACCTCAGGATAGTTGATTCCGCCGCCTGTGTTCGAAGCGTCGAAGTCGTACCCGTAGCTCCCATCGGCGTTGCGCCAAATACACTGGTGGGCGTTCTCGTTGCCCCATCGATTGTCCATCAGGACGAAGCCGTCGGCAACGTCGATCGTACCGTAGTCCGAATTGCATCGCTCCTCGACCTTCGCAGCCGTCGCAGGGGTCCCTCCTCCGAGCACGAGTCCGCCGACACCGACGGCTACCCCCGCTTTCAGGAAATCCCGTCGGGAACTGCCGTCGAGCACGTCGGGAAGGTAGCGTTCGGAAGATCCCCCATCAGCGTCGCTGTTCGTCGATCGCGTCGTATCGTGTGTGTTTCTAGTCATCGTTGTCGTTCACACCCCATCCCGGTTCCGTCCGATCGAGACGGACGCCAGCGATGGGCGTTCAGTTGTTATCCTCTCTCCTCGTGATCGAGCCACAACTCTTCGATCTCGATAGCACCGGTCCCGCCGCCGTAAAACCGGAGATCGAGCTGTCCCGGCGACGTGAGGTTTACGCCCGCAGCCTCGAGATCGATCGAGACGATCGATTCGGTCGTCCCGATCGAATCAGCCGTTATCCGTGACAAGTCCGTCCGGACGCCACCGAAATCGAGCTGAATATCCTCGTGCTCGCCGCCGTCGTCACCGACGACTTTCAGGCGGAGCGTCGGATACGCGGTGATGTCCCGGGACACCTGTGTGCCGTACCAGCCACTCGAATCGTACTCGATGCGCAACGCACCGTCGACCACATCGATATGCTCGAAGCCGCCCGATCCGGTCCAATTGCCGAGATCGTTCGCGGACGGCCACGAGGGATCGTCGTAATCGTCGATCAGTAGATCATCCGGTCCGGCGGCTGCCAGATCGGTCGTCACGGACACCGTCGCCGGTTCGGACTCGTTGTCAGCCCGGTCGACTGCTGACACCCCAAACTCGTAGGTGGTGTCGGCATCCAACCCGGACAGCGTCGTCTCCGTGGTTGTTGCCGGAACCGTCGTTTCCTTCCTTCCATCCAGATAGACGTTGTAGTGGTCCATTCCAGCCGTCTCAGCATCGCCTTCATCAGTCGATTCCATCCAGGTAAGGGAAACCGATCGATAGGTGTTCGATGGCGAGGAAACGTCTCCGGGCACTGACGGCGGTGTGGCGTCTTCGAACGCGTCAGTCGTCGCTGTCGCCGTCACTCGCGAGGATTCGTTGCGAGCGCGGTCGACTGCTGACACCCCAAACTCGTAACTCGTATCGGAGCTGAGCTCCGTGATCGTTGTGCTCGTCGTTCCACGATCCACTCGGACGTGTTCTGTTCCGTCGATATACACATTGTAATGGCTTAAACCGGCCTCACCGACGTCCTCGACGGCCGACCACGAAACGTCGACCGTGATCTCGGTCACGCCGTCGACGGTGAGTTCCGAGGGGACCGGCGGGGCATCCGGATCATATGGAACGGTCGGTGGACGGTGATTGCGAAGTTCGTACAACGTGTCTTTGACATCGTCACCCATGTGGCCGTCGCCAGTGGCCAGCGACCAGTCACACGGGAGCTCCGGGCACACCGTGGGTATCTCCTCCTCGTAGGGGTTACCGATGGCGTCTTCCCACGAGCCATCGTGAAACGGAAGATCGAACAGTACCGGCCGCCAGACGGGATCACCACACCACGCCGTCCAATGGATCGCATCGCTTTGTTCCAGCCAATCGAGAAACGCAGTCCCAAAGGTGTCAGTCCCACCGATGAACTGTCCACCGTTCCGCTCCCAGCCAAACTCCGTGACGAACAGCGGATACTCCTCGTACACCTGCGCCACTCCCTCCCCGTTGGTGGTAGCGTCGTCCCAACAGTGACAACTCTCGGCACTCACGCTGTGGCCCGGATAGATGTGGTAAGTGTACGCCAGATTGCTCCCGTCGAACGGTTCGACGAGCGCACCCTCCGGGCTCTGGGTCCAACTTGGCGAGCCGATCAGGACGAGATTGTCCGCCGCGTGTGAACGGATCAGGTCGACCCACGGTTGGGCAGTAGACTTCCAGTCCCGCCAGACATCAGCCCAGTTGGAGCTCTGTGTGGGGTCGCCCCACATGCCCGGCTCCTGTGGCTCGTTGTACAGCTCGTACATGACGTGTGGCTCGTCCGCATACCGCGGGGCGACCGTGTCCCAGAACAGCTCTACTTCCTCGTGGAGCGCAGTGTCGGTCCACTGAATGTCTCGATGGCGGTGGTAGTCGACGATAGCGTACGTTCCACGCGAGAGACAGTGCTCGATCAGCGGATCGAGATGATTCGTGAGATACGTCTCCAATTGCTCCCGGGAGAACGCTACGGGCGGAGGACCCTGTCCCGGTTCGTGTTCACCGATGTCGACGGGCTGGACCGGGATGCGGATCGCTCGGGAATGCCAGTCCCGCTCCGTGTCTGTCAACATAGTTACAACCTGCTCTGCGGTCTTGCCTCGGGCCGACGCGGTCACGTTGATCCGTTTCGGATCCGCGATGTTGATGCCACGGAGCGTGACAGTCTGGCCATCGGGATCTTTGACGAGGTTGCCGTCAACGTGTAGTGGCGGCGTCGAGACCACTGCCGCGCGTGTCGTGTCGACGACCCCGGTACCGACGCCAGCTGCGAGCGCACCGGCTGCCACCGTGGATTTCAAGATGTCGCGTCGGGACAGCGTGTCGACGGTTCGATCGTGGTTCGATCCCGTCTCGCTCGCAGTCGTTCGTTCATCGTGTGTCATGGTCGAGTGGTTACTGGAAGACCGCGTTACTGGAGGCGGACCTCTTCGATGGTGAGCGTCGAGTTTCCGCCGCCCCAGAAGTTGAGCCGGAGCGACAGCGAGGCAGAGGAACGGTCGACGCCTGCCGCTTCGAGGTCGATCGTCACGTCGCCCGCGCTCGTGGTGACGGAATCGCTAGTTACATCAGCCAACGACGCACTCACCCCGCCCATCTCGAAGGTGATGTCGTTCTCTTCGCCGCCGTTCGCACCACTCACGCGCAAGACCAGCGTCGAGTAATCGGTGATCGACTGGTTGAGCTGCTCTTGGTACCACCCCCCGTTGGCGTACTCCAAGGTGAGCGTCCCATTGCTGACGGTGCCGCTGCCGTTCTCGAAGGAGCCAGCGCCACACCACTGACCCAGATCGTTCGTGTTGCTCGACCACGCCGGATCACCGTCGTAGTCGTTGATCACCAACCCATCGCCCGGCGTGTCCGTCGGCGTGTTCGTGGGTGTGTCCGTCGGTGTGGTGCCCCCGTTACCCTCCGGGAGATCGTCGTTCTGGTGAGCAGCGAGGAATTCCTGCCACCACTGGCCGGGACGAGCCTCGTAGTCCCACATCTCCCACGTTCCGTCTTGACTCGTGTCGTGGACGAAAAACGCCGGTTCCCACGTGTGGTCGAAGTTCCAACAGATCGGATGCACCGGGTTGTTCTCGATGAACTCCTCGAACTCGGGGGCGTATTCGGAGGCCGTTCCCTCGAGGAAGTCGAAGTCGTCCTTGCCACCGCCCTCGGCCCAGCCGAACTCACTGAAGAAGATCGGCACGTCTTGGGCTGGTTCACCGAAGTACGTCGACAGCGGCCGCATACTGTCGTGGGTGTACACGTGGCCCGTGTAGCAAATGTTGTCGCCGTCGAACTCGTTTTCCGGTGCCCAGTACGTGTATTGGCTCCATCGTGGCGAACCGATCGTGATGAGGTTCTGGGGCGCGTTTTCGCGGACGATGTCGACCCATGGCTGTGCCCGATCGACCCACATGTCCCAGTAGTCTTTACAGACAGGGTCGGTCACGTCGGTGTCCTCGCCACCCTCGTCGTTGCCGCCGTGTGGAACTTCCGACGGAGAACCCCAATCGCCAGCGTACGGGCCGGTCGGCTCGTTGTAGATGTCGTAGATAACGTGCGAGCGGTTGCTGTAGCGCGGGGCGACGAAGTTCCAGTACATTCGAAGCTCATCATCGAGCTCCGCGGCGTACTCCTCGGTGTAACCATCGAGCTGAGCGGCCTGTTCTTCGGAGTGCCAGAGCATCCCTCGCTCGCCACAGAAGCCGATATCGTTGGGGAAACTCTCGTTTCCACACTGGTACTCACCGAGATCCGATTCGTGTTGGGGCTGGTGGAAGATCGGGAAGTGCCGGTGATAGTCGATCATCACGTACAGTCCCTGCTCTTCGGCCGCATCGACCAGCGGATCGATGTAGGAGCTGAAATACGTATCGAGATCCGATTCGTCGAACTGTCCGGGCAACAAGGGACCCCAATCGTCGCCGTGCGCCATCTGGAGGCTGTTGTTCACACCGCTGATATCCTGGGGTTGGGTCGGAATACGGATGATGCGGCTGTACCAATCCTCGTCGGTGTTCGTTGCCTTATCGAACACCGCCATCGCGTCCTTACTCCGCCACGTCCGGGCCAACCGCGCTGGATCGGCGATGTTCACACCACGCAAGATCACGGAATTACCGCTGGGATCTTTGATCAGATTGCCGTCCCGGTGGAGCCATGGCGTGGGAATCCCCACCGCCGACACGGAGTTGATAAAGTTGCTAGCGAATCCGAGAGACAGCGCTCCCGCACCCGCTGCCTTCAGCACCCCTCGCCGCGAGATGCCGTCGATGATGCGCGCGCTCGATTCGTTGGATCGGTCGGTCGTCGATTCGTCAGTCGTTTCGTATGTGTCGTCAGTCGTCATTGGTCTGTAATCTGTCTTATCGTTTGCTATTCGAGTCGCACCGCTTCGATGGTGAGTGTCGAGCTTCCGCCGCCCCAGAAGTTGAGCCGGAGCGACAGCGAGGCAGAGGAACGGTCGACGCCTGCCGCTTCGAGGTCGATCGTCACGTCGCCCGCGCTCGTGGTGACGGAATCGCTAGTTACATCAGCCAACGACGCACTCACTCCGCCCATCTCGAAGGTGATGTCGTTTTCCTCGCCACCGTTCGCACCACTCACGCGCAAGACCAGCGTCGAGTAGTCGGTGATCGACTGGTTGAGCTGCTCTTGGTACCACCCCCCGTTGGCGTATTCGAGCACGAGTGCCCCGTCGCTGACGGTACCACTGCCGTTTTCGAAGGAGCCAGCGCCACACCACTGACCCAGATCGTTCGTGTTGCTCGACCACGCCGGATCACCGTCGTAGTCGTTGATCACCAACCCATCGCCCGGACTACCACCGTCATCGGAACCAGTCGTCGCTGTCACCGTCGTCGCTGCGGACTCGTTGCCCGCACCGTCGAGTGCCGACACGCCCACTTCGTAGCTCGTATCGGGGGACAACTCCTCGACCGTCGTTTCGGTCGTGCCCGTCGAAACGGTGTGATCCCGGGTGCCATCCACGGTGATAACGTAGTGGCTTAGGCCCGAGCCACCGGTGTCGGTAGCGGCTGCCCACGCGATCGACACCGACGTTCCTGTCGTCGCCGTTACCGAGAGATCCGACGGCGTGGTTGGGGGCGTCGTGTCATCGCTACCGTTACCGTCGCCCGGAATCCCGTCGTTGCGCAGGTCCGCCAACGCGTTTTTGATATCGTCACCCATGTAGCCGCTGCCAGTCGTGAGTTCCCACTCACACGGCAACTCCGGACAGTCTTCTGGAACCGTCCCGTTGTACGGATCACCGACGGAATCGTCGGCGTCATCAGCAAACGGTCGGTCGAACATCACCGGTCGCCAGACGGGGTCACCACACCACGCCGTCCAGTGGATCGCGTCGCTGCCTTCGAGCCAGTCGAGGAACGGCTGCCCGAATCCCGAGTCCGTGCCGCCGATGTACTGTCCAGCGCCTTCCTCCCACCCGAATTCGGTGACGAACAAGGGAGCCTCCTCGTACATGTGGGCGACGCCTTCACCGTTGTTCGATGCGTCCTCCCAGTCGTTGGCAGCACTGGAGTTGTGTCCCGGATAGATGTGGTAGGTGTACGCGATGTCGCTGCCCGAGAACTCCTCGACCAGTGCACCTTCCGGACTTTGACTCCAGCTCGGCGAACCCATCAGGATCAGGTTGTCGGCGTGCGAGCGGATCGTGTCCACCCATGGCTGGCCCATCTCAAGCCAAAGCCGCCAGATGTCGGCGACCCACTCCGTGGTGGTTGGATCGTTCCACATCCCCGGCTCCTGTGGCTCGTTGTACACCTCATACAGGACGTGAGACTGGTCTGCGTACCGGGGAGCAACGACGTCCCAGAACATGTCGACCTCATCCTGAAGGGCTGTGTTGACAGGACCCGACTGTCCCTCTGCCCACTGGACATCCCGGTGGCGGTGATAGTCGATGATGCAGTAAACTCCACGCTCGCCACACCGCTGAACGACTGCATCCAGGTGGTTTTCCAAGTAGCTTTCCAGTTGACTACGATCGAACCCTGGAATCGGCGGGCCCGAGCCGGGTTCGTACTCCCCGATGTCAACGGGCTGAACCGGGACTCGGATCATCCGTGGATACCAGCCGTTGCTTTCGTTGGTAAGACTGTCGATCACCTGAACCGCGTTCATCCCGCGCGCTTGTGCGGTCATGTTGATCCGCTTTGGATCCGCGATGTTCAATCCACGGAGTGTCACCGTGTTCCCGCTGGGATCTTTGATCAGGTTGCCGTCTCGATGGAGCCACGGCGTCGGAACCCCCGCCGAAGCCTCCGTGACAGCCAGAGGGCCGAACGCCGCGAGACCCCCTGCTGCAACCGTTGCACGCAGGAAATCCCGACGCGACGCCGACCAATCGCCGGTCGCTGATCGAAGCTCTGTCGATTCGCCTCGTTCGGTTCGGTTCGTGTTGCCACTCATTGTATGTCCCTGTCGCCTCCATTCTTTGGTACACGCGTCAATGCGGTACAACGATATAGATAAACTCCAACATAATAATACTTTCTACTAGTATTGATTTTCTATAAATATATAGTAGATTATTATATTGTTTTTTGATTATAGTTATGTCGAGTTCAGCTTCAACAATACATAAAACTGCGAGCCTCAGAGCGAGCTCGCTATCCAGCCATTCCGGTGGTTGGGTCACGAGCTGACGCGTTTTTCGGGTATCGCCGACCGTTCGTCTGAGCGTTCACTCACTCGGAGAGGGTGAGAGCGCACCGGATTCGACCATCTGTTCGATGGGATTATCGTCGATCTCAAGCGGGAGATCGACCCGTTTTCTGCGGCGAACCGATTCGTATCCTGCAAAGAGGATCTCAGCCGTGTTGAGACCGACCCGTCCACAGAGTTGGGATTCTTCGTCGTTCCGGAGGGCATCGACGACCGCTTCGATCGTGCGGGTGTGTAGCCGGGAGCCAAAGCGATCGCCATCGACAGGGGTACCGTGGATCGTCTCGCCACCGACATCGACGGTAGTTCGGGATCCGTCCTGTTCGAGTTCGAGCATCGGCCCGTTGTCGACATCGATGCGCATCGTACCATCGGTACCACGCAGGAGGAACGCTGCACCGACGAGTGAGGAGCCTTCACCGGTCGACAGCGTTCCGTAGACACCGTTCGTATACTGCCACTGCGCCCACATCTGGTTCTCCTGGTGGGCACCGAATCTGATGTCTTCTTCTCGGTAGTCCAACTGTGCGATAACCCACTCCGGCGACCGGTCACCGACGAACATTCCCGCGAGATCGACCGTGTGAGCGCCGGTATCAAAGAAGTCACCCCAGCCGATCTCTACGCGTTGAAGCGCACCGATCTCGCCGTTTTTCAGGAGCCGGTCGGCTTCCGTGAACGGGCGACCAAACCGGCGTTGTCTGTTAAAGGTGAGCTGGGTATCGGCTCTCCAACACGCTTGGACCATCCGCTGGGCGCTGGACCACGTGTGGGCCATCGGCTTCTCACAATGAACCGCAGCCACTGCATCGCTGCGGGCACAGTCGACCACGATCTCTTCGTGAACAGCGGGGGGAACGGTCACGCTGACGATGTCCGGCTCGACTTCCGAGAGCATCGTCTGGTAGTCCTCATACACTCTCTCGGAATCGAGATCGAACTCCTGAGCGAATGCCTCGCCGTGTTCGCGGACGATATCCGCACACGCGAGGATGCGACACTGATCATGATCACGATACGCTTCCGCGTGCCGATATCCCATAGCGAACCCTTCGACCGTCGGGTTCGTTGGATCCGGACCGGTTCCAATGATCGCAACTGTATACTGATTCATCCTCAGGTAGTCAGTTTATACTACCACCCAGATAGTGATTTCGCTCCACTGTCGAATGAGAACCGGCTGAGACGGTCGGACGGAGACAATCGTGGTCGGCGCGATGTCCAGAGCCGTAATTATTTAGTTCACCGGACAAAACCACGACTGTGAGCACTACAGCGATACAACTGTACACGCTTCGTGAGATCGATGAACCGCTCCCGTCGCTACTCGACCGAGTAGGAGAGACCAGCTTCGACGGCGTCGAGTTCGCACACCGGTTTGCCGACGCCGATACGGCACGTGTCGGTGCCGCACTCGAACGCAATGGACTCGATGCGGTTTCGGCTCACGTCGACATCGACCGACTGGAGACCGATCCCGAGGGTACCGTAGCGGCATACGCCGAGATCGGCTGTGATACACTCGTCGTTCCGTGGCTCGATCCAGATCAGTTCGCCGACGCCGACAGCGTGGCCACGACCGCAGAGCGACTGACGCGACTCGCCGACTTAGTGGCCGACGCAGGTGGATCGCTGCATTACCACAACCACGATCACGAGCTCGTCTCTATCGGTGATCGAACTGGTCTCGAAGCGCTGATCCGACAGAGCGGCGACGCGCTCGGCTTCGAGCTCGATACCGGCTGGATCGAAGCCGGCGGCGCAGACCCCGAAACGTTTATCGAAGCCAATGCCGACCGCATCGAACTACTCCATCTCACAGATTGTTCGGACAACGGAACCCCGACCGAAGTCGGAACCGGTGCCGTCGACGTTACGAACTGTCTCAAAACCGCACTCGGCGACGTGGAAACGATCGTCTACGAGCACGACGAACCGGAGAACCCCCATGACTCCCTGAAACACGGCGCGGCGCTGCTGGCGGACTGATCGAAAACCCCTGCCGTGTTTGATAATACAAAACCACGGAGCGGATGAAAGACGAAAGTTCAGGAAAAACGCAGGAGGTCTGTGGAATCAAACAGCAGACTCGGTCACAGACCGGATGAGTAGATCGGGAAGAGGAAGCACGGTCCCATTACACACGTACGTTTGTAACTCTTGTTTCGAGATTCTCCTCTTGAAACGATAACGGTCGTTCTCATCTGCGAAACGCGCCCGGACAATATCAAATACGAGATACCCAGAGGACGGTTATTTGTCTATATCAAACGAACGCGTTGTGGAGTTGGATACAAGACGGACGCGAGACAGGGAAAAGAAACGCATCCGTCTCGGGGATGGAAAGGAGATAGAAAAGAGATAGTAGACATATGCATAAGATTTCATATATTATTTCCATAAAACATCAGAGAGACGTATTATGGACTCACGAAGATCGATCGTTCACACTGGCGAAACAGAACGAAAACGGCTTATTCGTTCGGCCGACGGTAATGACTGTACCCAAAGAGGGTACCAACGAGGAGTCCGACAAAGAGGACGAGACCCAGATTCACGATCGAGATCGTGTAGGACGTCGTTCCGGGCTCTCCGAACAACAGTGAGATCACCGTCAAGAGCAACAAAAACACTAGAAGTACGAACAGCAGCCAGCCATACTGGCGATGATCGTACACGTACGCCCAGAACACATCAATCCACGACATGCGTGATGGTATGTCGCTAGTGATATGAAGGTTGCCACCGAGAGTCTCACTGGCACCTAGCGTATCAACACCACAACACTTATTACTGCGTGCTTCTCCGAGTTAACGTAGAACATGGTAGAATACGGAGACCAGAGCGAAGAGCCGTTCGACCGCCGACGGTTCCTCCAACTAACCGGTGTTGCGAGCGCTGTTGCCGTTGCAGGGTGTGCTAACCTCGTCAACAACGGGGACGACGAAAATGAAAGTCCACGACACGTCAGCCACGTCAACCAAGTGCCGGCGGACATACAGTGGAACAGCAGTAATCCGGCGAATACGCCCCAGATCACGAATCGAGCGCTGTTCGATCCGTTCGTGAAGTACAACTTCAAGACGAGCGAGTTCATTCCGTATGCGATCTCAGAGTGGAATTTCGGAGGTAATACGTTCGAGCTGACGGTTCGGGATGGGTTAACGTGGTCGAACGGGGACGACGTCACGGCCAGCGACATCGCCACGCAGCTGCGTATCGGACTGTACACGGGAGAACCGTACGCCGACTTCACCGAGAGCATCAAAACGCCCGACGATTCGACCGTCAGGCTACAGTTCGATTCGACCGTCAACGAGCAGATCGTCACGTTCCAGATCCTTGCTGATCGATTCGTTCACCAAAAGGAAAGCGAGTTCGGTACGTATCTCGAGACGCTCAAAAACGACGAACAGAAAGGACTCAAGGAGCTCGGAGATTTCGCCTACCGGGAACCGATCGCTAGCGGCCCGTTCGAACACGACAGCGTCGGACAGGAGCAACTGCGACTCACGCTGCGCGATGACCACCCCGACGCTGATAACATCAACTTCGATGAGTACGTGTTCGAATACCGAGAAAGCAACCAGCAGGCCCAGCAGGCGCTCCAGAACGGGGCGATCGATTCGGCGTTCTCTCTGTTCGTGCAGACGGATATCCTCGAAAACTTCCCGAAGAAAGTTACCCAGATCCAGACGCCCTCGAACTGGGGCTACGGACTGTATCCGAACCACAGCGATCCACATCTCAGTGATCGGGCCGTACGTCAAGCGATCCAGTACGTCATCAACCGGGCACAGGTGAGAGACAACGTCTCTCCGGACTCCAAGACCGCTCCGGAGTACCCGGTTGGAATCGCTTCGGACAATCAACAAGAGTGGTTGGGCGATGCGATCGACGACTTCGATACGTACGGTGTGGACAGCACAGCGACCGAACAAGCCACGCAGGTCCTCGAAGAGGCTGGCTATAAGAAACAAAACGGTACGTGGGTCGACAGCGACGGCGAAACCGTCGAACTGCCGATCATGGTGCCATCCGACTGGTCGGACTGGAACACGGCGACCGATACGGTCGTCGACCAGCTCTCCCAGTTCGGATTTCAGGCAACGAAAGAAACCCGGAGCTACGACGCCATGCTCGGCAACGTCTTCCCTAACGGTGATTTCGTTGTGGCCGCAGCAGGCTGGCTGTATGGTTCGCCACAGGGTTCGTTCCCGTACTTCTCCCTGCATCATCAGTTGGTCAAGAACAACGACGCCGTCACGTACAACTACCCAGCGGCCGATGGCTCCCGCGGTGGGAACCGCGAGGATGTGACCGTGCCCGCGCGGTCGGGATCGGGGACGATAACGGTCAATCCGGCCGAGCGACTCTCGGAACTAGCTGGAAGCACTGATGAGAGTACTGTCAATGAGATCACCGTCGAACAAGCGTGGGTCACGAATCAGGATCTCCCGATGCTTCCCGTGCTCGAAAAGGTCGAACAGACGTTCATTACTGGCGGTGAAGAATGGGATATTCCCAAACCGGACGCCGAGGTCGCACAAGTCCAATGGGCTAACACATGGCTTCCACGTCAAGGGGAGATGCAGTACACTGGTAACTAAACAGTGACATCATTGAAACGTATGATTGGAGCTAGTATGATAAACATAAGAATACGGTAGCTATCAAGGATGCGTATGAACAACTACTATCTCAAACGGACGATCCGGGCTGTGTTGACGGTGTGGATCGTCATCACTGTCACGTTCGGGATGATCCGGCTGCTCCCCGGCGGACCGTTGGAACAGCTTCGTGGGAAGCTGCTTCGGCAAGGCGTTTCACCCTCCCGGGTGAACGCGATGATCGAGTCGTATCAGAACGTCCGTCCGAACCAGTCGCTTCCCGAACAGTATTACGAGTATATGACCGCGCTGCTGACCGGGGACATGGGACAATCGTTCCTCCAAAAGGAGCCGGTCACTGCGATCATCGGTGACGCCCTTCCGTGGACGGTGTTCGTCATGGCAACGTCGACGCTGCTCATCTTCCTGATCGCCATCGTGTGGGGCGCGCTCATGGCCTACCGGGAAGGGAGCACGTTCGATCTGGCGTCGAGCAGTGCCTCGATCCTGTTCGCGGCGATGCCGTTTTACGTGCTGGGTATCGTGCTGATCATCGTGTTCGGCTATCAGTTGGAGCTGCTTCCGACGAGCCACCGATTGAGTCCCGACGTGGAACCGGGACTGTCGCTGTTGTTCGTTTTGGACGCCATCGATCACGCCATCCTACCGATCGCGTCGATGGTCCTCACCGGCGCGGGGCTACAGGTGCTGGCAATGCGTGGAAACGCCATTCAGGTGCTGGGTTCGGATTTCGTCCGTGTGGCACGGCTGCGGGGGCTGTCGGACCGCCGAATCTCGGTGCGATACGTCGCGCGAAACGCCATTCTTCCGATGTACACTGGCTTTCTGACGCTGATCGGGTTCAATCTCGGCGGATCGATCATTCTCGAGCAGGTGTTCAGCTATCCCGGTATCGGCTACTACATGTTCCAAGCGCTCGAAGCCCGCGATTACCCACTGATGATGGGTATTTTCCTCATCATCACTATTGCGCTCGTGTTGGCGGTGTACATTGCTGATCTCACCTACGGACTGATCGATCCGCGAGTCAAATCTGGTGATTCACGTGAAACCTACTGATTCCACGTCGGACGCCGATACAGCACAGTCCACCATCGTCTCTGATGGGCCGGATACGGACACGTTCACCTTCGAGACGAGTGGGTCCACCGTGGAAGTCACCTGGAGCGACCGGCTCCAGGATTTCTACGAGGAGTTCATCTACAAGCCCGGACTCGTCGCGTGGGACGACCGGCGGACGCGCATCGGCGCGGCAATCATGTCCATCTACGTGCTCATGGGCATCCTTGGCGCGTGGTTCTACCCCGCGCCCGAAAGCAACCAGGTCGAACGGGGACTGGGACCGTTCGAGACGCTGAGCGCACCGCTGGGCTCGACGGGATCGGGCGAGGACGTGCTGGGGATGGTGATCCACGCGACCCCCGAGATGCTCATCATGGTCATGTCGGGCGGGATCTTCGCTACCGGCGTCGCGGTTCTCATCGGCACGGTTGCTGGCTACAAGGGCGGCACTGTTGACCGCGCATTGACCTCGTTTTCCGACGTGGCGATGTCGATCCCCGGACTTCCGCTCGTCATGGTGCTCGCGGTCGTCTTCAGGCCGAGAGATCCCGTTCTCATCGGAGTGTTGCTCACGATCAACTACTGGGCCGGACTCGGTCGCTCGATCCGGTCGCAAGTGCTCACACTCCGGGAGGAGTCCTACGTCGAGGCCTCACGAACGATGGGCGTCAGTACGTCACGGATCCTGTTCAAAGACATCATCCCGAACCTGATGCCGTTCGTGCTGGTCAACTTCGCCAACGCCGCTCGGTACGTGGTGTTCGCCTCCGTCGGGCTGTACTATCTCGGCGTGTTACCCAGTTCGGTCGACAACTGGGGACTCCAGCTAGAAAACGCCTACTCTCAGGAAGGCGCGCTCGTCGGCGGCGAGGCGCTCTACCAACTGATCGCGCCGATGATTGCCATCATGGGCATCGCACTCGGTCTCATCCTGCTAGCGCAGGGACTCGACCGAGTGTTCAATCCACGTGTCCGAACCCGGCTCGCGGGTGAATCCGAAGCGACCGCGGGGAACGAGGACCGAGAAACGAACACTGAGGTGAATATGTGATGTCTATTAGCAGTGATACGCTGAACGAATCGCAGGTTCAAGACCCGATCATTCGAATGAACGATGTGTCCGTAACGTACGATAACGGTACTTCCTACGTGCTCGACGATGTGTCGTTGGCGATCGAGCGCAATGAAATCATCGGGATCGTCGGGGAGAGCGGCTCCGGAAAGTCGATGTTAGCGTCGTCGTTACTCGATGCGGTGCCCGATCCCGGTCAGTTGTCGGGGAGTGTGGAGTACCGTCCCGACGAGGAGCAGACCGTCGAAGTACTGGCGCTAGAAGATTCTGAGCTCCGTTCCCTGCGCTGGGAGGAGATATCGATGGTGTTCCAGGGGGCAATGAGTTCGTTCAATCCGACGATGCGGATCAAAGAGCACTTCATCGAGACGCTAGAAGCACACGATGCGGTCGTCGAGACGGGACTCGACCGGGCACATGAGTTGCTCGAAGACCTGTATCTGGAGCCAAGCCGCATACTCGGCTCCTATCCCCACCAGCTGTCGGGGGGGATGCAACAGCGAACGCTCATCGCGTTGAGTCTTGTGCTCGAACCGGACGTGTTGGTGATGGACGAGCCGACTGCAGCGCTTGACCTGTTGATGCAACAGTCTATCCTGTTGTTATTGCGAGAGTTACGGGAGAAATACGATCTGACGATGGTGTTTATCACTCACGATCTCCCATTGGTCGCGTCGCTGGCCGATCGGCTCGCGGTGATGTACGCCTTCGAACTCGTCGAACTCGGGCCGGCCAGTGAAATGATCGACGCTCCTGCCCATCCCTATACACGAGCGCTGTTGAACGCGACACCGAACCTCAATGCCCCTCTTGCGGAGATGCGACCGGTCAAAGGCAAGAGTCCGGCCCCGATCAACGTGCCGTCGGGCTGTTCGTACCACCCGCGCTGTCCACTCGATACCGAGGAGTGTCGAACGAACCATCCCCCTATGGATTCAGTCGCATCCGGACACACAGCCGCGTGTTTCCACTGGGAAAATGCCCGGACGGAGATCCCATTGAACTACGCGGAAGAGGGGGCAAACGATGGTGAGTGGCGATGAGCACCGATCCCCTATTACGTCTCGAAGACGTTGCAGTCCATTTCGAGAACGAATCCGGACTGTTGACGGACGAGTCGGAGGTCGTACGGGCGGTCGATGGCGTGTCGCTCTCTATCGAGGAAAACGATGTCGTCTCTCTGGTCGGTGAAAGCGGCTGTGGAAAAACCACGCTCGGAAAAACCGCCATCGGTCTCCAGCGTCCGACTGCGGGCCATGTCACGTACCGCGGTCACGACATCTGGTCGATCCGAGATGGAAAGAGCGATGCCGATCTGTCGTGGCAGGAGATCCGCCAATCGTTGCAGATCATTCATCAGGACCCGGGCAGCTCCTTGAACCCCAACCGACGGATCCTCTCGATCCTCTCCGAACCACTCCGACAGGTCAATCCGGAATTGGAGACGAGTGAGCGCCGAGAACGCATCTATTCGCTGCTCGAACGAGTGGGGATGAGTCCAGCACAGGATTTCGCCGATCGGTACCCACATCAGCTGTCGGGCGGGGAGCAACAACGCGTCGTCCTCAGCCGTGCGTTGTTGATGAATCCCGACGTCATCCTCGCCGACGAAGCCATCAGTGCGCTTGATGTGTCGTTACGCGTCGAGATGATGGATCTCATGCTCGAACTGCAAGCCGTGTTCGATACGTCGTACATTTTCATCTCTCACGATCTTTCGAACGCCAGATATTTCACACAGCACGGTGATGGAAAGATTGGTGTGATGTATCTCGGAGAGCTTACAGAAGTTGGGCCAGCAAAACAACTCATCGAGGATCCACAGCACCCATACACTTCAGTGTTGCGCTGGGCGACACCGGATCTCGCGGCAGTCGACACGGCACCACAGGAGCTACCGATGCGAAAGATCGACGTTCCGGATCCAGTAAATCCACCTAGCGGTTGCCGGTTTCACACCCGCTGTCCGGAGGCCCGCGAGCACTGTCGGACGACTGATCCACAACCCGTCCCCGTGGAGGAATCGTCCGTCCGTTGTTTCCGTGCTCGCTCTACCAGCCCGTACTGGGACAGCGAACCGATCGAAGAGGACGAAGACGCTACCGACTGACGTACACGGCCGGTTTCAACCAGACGGTCGAAACCAGTATCAGTGTCCCGTCTGACACACGGGCATGAACACCAACGCGTACCTCGACATCGGAGTGGTAGGGCTAGGGACCCACGGATTACACCGTGCGGAGATTCTTCAGGAGTTCGGACAACAGGTGTACGGATCCGACGCGAGTCCGGACGCACGGCAGAACTTCGAACGACGATTCGGTGATGATCACTTCGAAACACCGACGGCGCTCTTCGAACAGGGTCTCGATGCGGTCGTCATCACGACACCGAACAAGTTTCACGCCCCAGTCGCCACCGAGGCGATGAAGCGAGGAATCGATGTGTTCATCGAAAAACCCTTAGCGAACACGCTCGAAAACGCCCGCCAAATCGCGACTGTCGCCGAGGAAACCGATCGAATCTGTATGGTAGGGTATCAGAGCCGGTTTCTGAACGTCTGTAAGATCCTGAAATGGTATATCGATCGGGACTATTTCGGTACGATCAGACATGTTCAATCGGCCTACATGCGCCGGCGTGGCGTCCCTGGCCGGGGATCGTGGTACACCTCCAAGGAGATCTCGGGGGGAGGTGCACTGATCGACATCGGGATCCACGTGATCGATTTATTACTGTATTTTTTGGATGAATCGGATGTGGACGATATCATGTCCACGACTCGAAGCGATTTCGGCGGTCGTGATTCATATGCGTATCTCGATATGTGGGGTGAGGACGACGATACACAGATGTTCGACGTGGAGGATTCAGTGTCGGCGTTTTTGGAGTTCGAGGACGACACGACTGCGACAGTCGAGGTCGCATGGGCTGTCAACGCCGAAACCACACACACTTATCACATCCACGGCACAGAAGCCGGTGCCCGCCTCGACATCACCGATGTGTTGAACGCTACCGCTGACGTTCACCAGTCGCTCCAACTCTTCGAAGCACGAACTGGAGGGGCTGATCACTACCTCGATAGCTCGGTAACGACGAACCGAAACGACCCATACAAAGAACAGATAGAGACGTTTATCGACGCCGTCGCCACCGACGAACCGCCATCGATCAACACGGTCGAACAAGCGCTCGCCGTCCAACGGATCATAGATCGAATCTACGATGACAATTGATCCTATATAAGTTATAATATCAATAAATTTATAATATAAACAATACACCATGGAGAGATACTTGTGGCATCAGACAGAGTAGATGATATGGAGCAGGGGGAAAAAGAGAGCAAAACGATCAAATCAGTTGAGAACGCGATTTTGATCCTCGAGGAGTTGCGGCGCACGGGACAAGTGGGTGTAACCGAGCTTAGCGATCGGATCGGTCTCTCGAAAGGCACCGTACATCACTATCTTGCGACGCTTCGAAAGCAGAATTTCGTGGAGAAAACGGACGGTGCGTATCAACTCGGTCTCCGGCCACTGTCGTACGGTGGTGCTGCTCGGGAGCGCGAACGAGTGTTCCAGATCGGCAAAGACGGCGTCGATAGACTCGCAGCAGCGACGGGCGAGACAGCCCGCCTCGTCGTCGAACGACAAGGCTACACCGTGACGCTGTATCAGTCGACACACCACGATCGAGAGACGATCCCAACGCATCTAGGTATCCAGGAGGATCTCCACAGTACAGCCGCTGGCAAGGCGATGTTGTCAGTGATGACCGACAGTACCATCGACGAGGTTCTAGAACGAAACGTGGAGTACCACACCGACAACACCACGACCGAGACGGAAACGCTCCGCTCGGAAATCGAAGAGATACGATCGCGCGGAATCGCGTTCGACGATCAAGAGCAGTTCGATGGTATCCGATGTGTCGCTACGGCGCTTGCTACGGAGGTCGACGAACTACTCGGTGCGATCAGCGTGAGCGGCCCCGTCGATCGGATCGATGACGAAACGTTTCACGAGACCATCCCTCAGGAGATCAGAAACGTTTCAGGCGTCATAGAAATAAATAGTACATATCGAGACTGGATGGAATAAAGATGCGTACGGAACAGCATGCGTGGACGCTATCAACGGGACCGAGGTCGATTTCGAACGAGTTCGATTTACTCTGTCGGTTGATATTTGGGTTAGTAGCTCTCCTGGGAAAGGTTCGTGTAGTAGTTGAACACGTCCGTGTACGTCGGTTCGGTGGTTCGCACGTCCGAGTCATCGGTAACGGTGGACACCAGACTCGGACGGACGAACCCGCGCACTGTTCCACCGTCGCTGAACAGTTCTCCGCCAAGCACATGCTCGGTGAGCGCGTCTGCGGTGTCCGTGCTCGCGGTGGTGATCACTGGAGGGAGTTCTGACAGCAACGCTGTCGGTGTATTCGTAGCGACGATCGTTCCTCCCTGAAGGAATGCGATGCGATCGGCAAGCCCTGCGTCCATCGGCAGGTGACTGGCGACGACGATCGTCTTGCCCGCGGCCCGCTGTTCACGGAGAATGGCGTGCACTGCCTGAATCGCCGATAGATCCAGCCCCGCTGTCGGCTCGTCGAGGAAGTACACCGGTACGTCGATCGACAGCGTGATCACGAGTTCAAGCTTGCGTTTCATCCCGCCCGAATACGTATCGACGCGCTTGTCGAGATCATCGAGATCGAGCTGGTCGGTGTACTCCCGCCACGCGTTAGTGAATCGCGGGTGGAGCCGATCGTAGAACGCGATGGTCTCTCGACCCGTGAGCCGATCGATACACATCGCCTCTTGTAAGAGAAAGCCAGCAACTCCTTCCCGACCCGCTTGTGCGACGCCACACACCTCGATACGACCGGAAGAAAGGGGTTCACTGCCCGCCAAACAGGACAGCAGCACGGATTTTCCGACGCCGTTTTTCCCCATCAACGCGAGGATCTCTCCCTTTTCGACGACGAGATCGACGTTCGTGAGAACGCCGTCGTCGCCGAACGTTTTCCGGACGTTCTGTGCCCTGATGATCTCGTGTGGCGAACTCACGACCACTCACCCCGTTTGTACAGCGAACGGTGAAACACCGCCGATCCGACGGTGAGACACACCACCGCATATCCCATTAGCAGTCCGAGATACGCGGTGTTCGTCGGTAACGCCGCCCGAGAGAGCTCGATCGCCACGGACTGATCGACATCGACTAGGTGAGAGACCAACAGCCGTGTAGGCAGTGCGTTCGGAAGGTAGTTCAACAGCCACTCCTCGAACGGAAACAATGCCGGTAAAACACCGTTGTACCCGGTGAGCATGAACGTACCCACCGCGATCCCCGTCGTAATGAACCCGGCGTACCGTTCGTCCTCAGTAACGACGACGACCGGGACCGCCACGACCATCCACAGCACACAACACAACGTCCCAGCCACGACAGTAATCAAGACCGACGAAACGCCATGGAGATCGAACGAAGCCCCTGTGAGCGCGGCAACGAACAGTGTCGAGGCGAACGCACCGAAAGCGAAGCAGAGGACAGAGACCATCCGTCCCATCAGATCAGCGAACGGATGGATCGGTAGCGCACGGTACACCTCGTATCGCTGATCCTCTACGTCAGTAACCAGTTGCTCGCCAAATATGAACAGACAAACGAACATCGAACCGAACATTCCGTTTGCCACCGCCATGACCGCCCGCTGGATGGATCCGGTGTCGGTAGGACCCAACTCCACGGACAACAAATACATGACCGACGGAAAAACGAACGCCCAAAACAACATAATCCGGTTGCCAGAAAGCTCTCGCAAACTCCGCTCGGCGAAGGCTCTGACCTGATCGATCCACACTGTAACGTCACCCCGGTCCACTCCTCGTAAACTAACCGGTACACCTATCATTCTTATCATATATTTATCTACTTCATATATAAATTCAGGGTGTACATCGCGTCGTCCCCCCATCCTCGATTGGATCCCAAAGATCTAGATACCGATAAAGACGAAATAATTAGCACTAATGCATAGATGAGTTCTCCTCTGACCGGACTGTTCGGCTACCAATTACTCTATGAAATCCATATAGATGTGAAATATAAACAGAATAACTTTAACTTATTTTATTCGAGGCGTGTTATTGGGAATAGAAATGGAAGGCGTAGATCAATTCGAGAGCGACCGACGGACGTTTCTCCATCGGGCAGGAGCAACCGCGATGGTCGTCGGCTTTGCTCCCGCGAGTGGTCCGGCCACCGGTGCGGCCGAGGAAACGAAAGGACCGTTCGAGAACGATCCGTTCACTCTGGGGGTCGCATCGGGTGATCCCCTCCCGGACTCTGTCGTGCTCTGGACGCGCCTTGCCCCGGAACCGCTATCGGAGGACGGGGGGATGCCGGATCGCTCCGTTCCCGTGCAGTGGTGGGTGGCACGCGACGAAGAGATGGACGGCATCGTCAAGACGGGCACGACGAACGCCGATTCGGCGTGGGCCCATTCGGTACACGTCGACGTTGGCGGACTGGCAGCGAACACCGAATACTTCTACCAGTTTACCGTTGGACCGTATCGGAGTCCCGTCGGTCGCACGAAGACGGCTCCAAAAGCGGGGACGGAGATCGATTCACTCACGTTCGCATTTGCCTCGTGTCAGAACTATCCTGCCGGGTATCATACGGCGCACGCAAAGATCGCCCACGACAAACCGGACGTAGCCATTCATCTTGGAGATTACATTTATGAGGGAAAACAAGAAGGATCGCTCGGCCGCGGGCACGAACCACCCAGAGAGATCACATCGAAAGACGACTATCGAATCCGGTACGCCCAGTATAAGACTGATCCGGACCTCCAAGCCGCCCACGCGGCTTGTCCGTGGATCGTGACATGGGACGATCATGAAGTGGAGAACAACTACGCCGACGAGATCTCCCAGAACGAGGATCCACCCGCGGAGTTCCTCGAACGCCGAGCCAACGCCTACCAAGCGTACTTCGAGCACCAACCGCTGCGTCCCACCCGCAAACCGGACGGTCCGGATCTCCCACTATACCGGCGGTTCACGTTCGGGGAGTTGGTCGAGTTCAACGTATTAGATACTCGTCAATACAGAGACGATCAAGTGTACTCCGGCGACGCCGCCGCCGATCCCGATCGAACGTTACTCGGCGACGAACAGGAGTCGTGGCTATTCGAAGGACTAACGGAGTCGAACACTCGCTGGAACGTCCTTGCAAATCAGGTTCCGGTAGCCCCAACCGACGAGAACCCACATCCCGAGAAACGGGAGTTCGGAGGCGGAGACAAGTGGGACGGCTATCGGGCCAGCCGAGAGCGGTTGCTGTCCGTACTAGAACGGGACTCCGTCCGGAATCCGGTCGTGATCACCGGTGATGTTCACCGCAACTACGCGTACGACGTGAAAGCTGACGCCACCGATCCCGACGCCGAGACCGTCGCCACCGAATACGTCGGTACATCGATCTCCTCGTTCGGTGACGGCACCGGGTTGACCGGATACGATTCCGAACTGGGCGAACCGTGGCAGCAGTTCGCTAACGACGACCGGGGCTACGTTCGGTGTACGATCACTCCCGATCAGTGGCGAACCGACTACCGAGTCGTGTCGACCGTTGAAAAGCCGAACGCGTCGGTAGAAACGATCGCGTCGTTCGTGACGGGCGATCGAGAACCGGGCGCGCAACTCGACTCCGAACGACCGCCGCACGAGCCACTAGTAATCACCGAAATTCAGCCAAACTCCCCGGACAGTGACGATCTAGAGGAAGAATACGTCATCCTCCGAAACACGGGCGACACAACGGTCGACTGCTCCGGGTTCCGGCTCGGTTTCGAAGGTTGGGAAAGTCAGTTCTACACGTTCGATGAGTTCACGCTGGACGCTGGACAGACGGTAACCGTCCGGAACGGCACCGGCAAAGACACCGCCTCGACCCGCTACACTGGATTCGACGATCCCGTCTTGAACGACAGTTCACCGGATCTGGTGATCGTTGCCAACGACGACGGGATCGTCCTCGATGAGGCGTCGTATGCGCCGAACCAAGAGCAGAGGGAGACCAATTCGATTTCAGCGAACCAGTAGCTCACCGAAACGGTGACCGCCACGCTCTGGAACGGCTCTACGACAACCTCTCGTCCGTTCTGCGCTCAAACAAAACGGGTGCGGCGTCTCCGATGGAAAGCACCCCGGAACTACCGATCATTCATGTACAGTCAACGCGATGTCAATCCCGACGAGACGGATAGCAACAACATTATGTTATTATAGTTTTCTATATATAAGTAAGAATTCCATTATGGGGGTTCGATGGTTACGCCTCACTACCGTAATTTTCGACTCCAGTAGCCCTGAGATACTCTTCGAGAAGCGTCGGGAACTGGCCCGCCCGAACGTATCGAAGACCGAACTCGTCGGCCCACGAGATGATACCCCGGTCTTCGGTCACGACCCCGGCGTCGAGTTCTCGGGCGAGCACGAGTAGATCGAAATCTTCGCGCGAGTCGAGGACCCCTCGTTGGAGCGCCCGACGATACTTATCCCGCATGTCCGAGAGGATGCGGTCGGCCTCCGTCATGTATTCGCTTCGGTCGGCGTCGCTTGCCAACTCGGTTGGATCGAGTTGCTCAACCTCCCGAATCGCTTCCTCCGAGACGCGAAGGCCACGATTCACGCGGTCGCTCATCTCGTCGATGAACTCATACACGATGTCCGCAGGAATCGTAACACCGTACCGGTCAGGGCTTTTTCTGACGACCCACGTGTCGAGTCGAGAGTGAACTGCATCACTCACCTCTCGATCGCGCAGCATCGTCCCGAGTTCGTCGTGGATGGATGGCGGCATGTAACAGGAAATGTTGAGTTCGAGCCGAGCCGTTGCCACGAGATCGAGTAGATGTAAGATGGTTTCCTGGAGTGAACGTCCTGCCTCGCGTATCTCGTCCGTGATGAACAGGGACGTATCGAGCACGAACCGCTGGCGTGGAAGCGATCCAGCCATACCCATGAATTCGGGGAGCACCCACAAAGCTCTCACTGTCATTCTGTGGTTGATATTCTCTCCCACGCACTTTTCAGGATGCACCACCCAGGTACAGTATGGACGATCGGGAGTGTCTCGACCGATTGGATTCGACAGCGACAGACACGGAGGATCTGTTCGAACATTTCGAGCGACGCACCGCAGCCGGTCGTACGTACCACGCACTCCCGAACGCGCGACACGGCATCGAACGCGGCACCATCGTCATCGAGGACACCGTCGTCCGGGGATACCCGAAGATTCCTCGCATACTCGTGATCGAGGCGGGCGTTCCATCGTTTTTCGAGAACGAACTCGCGGTCGAGGAGAAACTCGATGGAGTGAACGTTCGGATCGCGAACATCGATGAACCCCTTGCATTCACCCGCAGTGGATACGTGTGTCCGTACACGACGGCGCGTGCCAAGGAACTCCTTGCCCCTGCGGACTTCTTCCGTGAGCATCCAAATCGAATGCTCTGTGTCGAACTCGTCGGCCCAGAGACACCATACACGACTCACGACTACGATGAGATCGACTCTCACACGTTCTGTGTGTTCGACATCCGTGACCGCGAGTCCGGTGAACCGCTCCCCGTTCTGGATCGACGTGAACTCTGTTCCGAATATGGATTTCCCCAGCCACGGCTATTCGGCCGGTATCGACCATCGCAAGCGATCGACGGCATCCGTGCGGCCATCGAGATGCTCGATGCAGCAAAACGGGAGGGCGTCGTAATAAAGACGCTAAACGGGGAAAAGATGGCGAAGTACACGACAAAATCCCAACACCACGAGGAACTCGCCTACGCGTTCTCGTTACCGTTCGATCGGGGACGGGACTTCGTCTTCTCGCGCCTCGTCCGAGAGGCGTTTCAGGCCGCCGAATTCGAAGCGGACGACGACCAGCTCCGCAAGCGCGCACACCGACTAGGTGAGGCGATCTTGCTCCCGATGGTCGAAACCATTCGTGATACAGCAAACGGCAGATCCATCGGCGAACAGTTCACTGTCCGTGGCTCGCCCGAGCAGATCGACGCACTGCTCGAACACCTTTACGACCAATCACTGACACTCGAAATCAACGAAATCACTCGTGAGAACGATGAGCAGATCGTCGAATTCGTGAAAGTGGCCGAAGCAACACGAGATCAGATCAAATACTACCTCGAAGAAGGTGTTCATCGGGACTGACCTACAACCGTTTCAGTCGCGGCCGAAACGTCCATGCAGGCTAAGGTATAAGGCCCATACAGTGAGTCATCAAGATACAAGCGGGAACTTCCGCCGTTCACGGCGGGAAGGAACGCGACACGGTGAGAACCAACTGTCGTTCGATTGCCGACCGACTCCCATACCCAAGCACAACCTCTATGCCACGACACCATCAAGGGCGTGGTTGCCCGGTAGCAGAACGGCAAGCAGGCGTCACAACCACACATCTCGACGCCCTCCGTCCGGTACGACAAACGGAGTGTCACGTTCCATGATGACCATGTATCCTCTCCCCGGTGAACGGGCGTATCGACGCCACGCAGGTAGCTCCGGCGTACACGTCCACCCAGTGCTCGAAGTGCGGAACGACGCTGGACGAAAACCACACGACGCAGACACGGTTCTGTTGCCAGAACTGCGGCTACGAGGTCAACGTGGACTACAAGGTGGTCACCAGATTATATCTGGGACAGCCAGAACGCAAACGTTCTGTCGACGTTCACAAGAGCTTCACTCTTGTGAGCCGACCAGAAGCCTCAGGCTTCTGGTGGCGCTGAACGTGAATGGCGGCTACTCGCCTGCCACCCAGTAGGTCGGCCAGAACAGGAGTACACCGACAAGCCCGCTTTAGGGCGAAGAAGGCGACTACAATGCACGCTTGACGGACGCAATCTATAGCGAAACGATCGAAAGGACGCCTTAATGATAATTTCATGACAAATAAAAAGTTCGAAAGTGAGGATAGCGAAACCCGGGAAGCGATCGATCGTGCCGCATCGGGCGCACCCGCCGCCGGATGGGCGATCCGCGATCGTTTTTCGTCAGACGAAATCTTTCAACGGCTGATCGCAAGCGCCGACGAGGAGATCGCGACAGGCAAACAGGAACTCATTTTCAGCGGCTTTGCTGCTGGGTTTGCGATCGTGTTATCGTTCATCGGATACGCGGTAGGCAAGACATACTTCCCACACAACAACTTCCTGAGTGCGATTCTGTATCCGCTGGGATTCATGTACATCATCCTCGGTCGGTATCAGCTGTACACTGAGAACACGCTTCCACCGGTCGTGTTGGTGTTGACTCGACTCGCCAGCGTGCCGTTGCTGATTCGTGTCTGGACAATCGTGCTGATCGGGAACGTTCTCGGAGCCGGACTTGGCTCGTACATTCTCGCCAATACACACGTCCTCTCCCCACAAACGATGGAGGCAGGAGCAATGTTCGCCAAACACGGTCTCGAAACTGCGTGGTGGGACGTGTTTTTCAAATCGCTGTTTGCCGGCTGGCTCGTCGCCGGAGTGGTGTGGCTCGGCAACGCCGCGCGCGATACGATCGCACGCCTGTTGCTCATTTACATCGTCTTTTATACGATCGCCGTGGCCGATCTCTTTCACGTCATCACTGCCGCGTGTGACGTGTTCTATTTCGTGTTCGTCAACGGGAGTGGAGTAAGCATCTTCTATGAGTTCTGGCTACCGGTGTTACTCGGAAACACCGTCGGCGGCGTCTTCCTCGTTGGACTAGTGAACTTCGCCCAGGTCGAACAGCATCCGTATCCAGAGGCCCGAGTGCTCTCTCCACGGGAGTTGTTGTTCAGCTGGAAGGGGGGACAGACGAACACACCGGCCCATTCGACCGATGAGGAGTCAAAACCTATTTCCGAGTAACCCGACGCCACAGCTATCTATCGACGTATGTAACACTTACCCCGGAACAACACCCAAGAACTCACGACCGGTGATCCGTGTATCAAATGGTTAGCTATCGATCGTAGGGAGAAGCGGACCTGCTGGTGGGCCAACGGAACGAATACCGCCGTCCACGTAGTGAACGATGTAGTGTCCCAACCAGTGACTACAGGGTGTTCAGATCGTGTATGCTCCGAGTATTCAAGTGCCTTGTACCCAAACGCGCATGTCGTGGTATGCAATGACACCGCAATGGGATGACGTAAGCTTCGTCCTCGCATCAACGTACCGTGTCGACGTGCTCAACCAACTGGCAGATGGCTCGACGACGCCGTCGCAACTCGCTACCGAGGCTCAGATTCCGATCTCTCACGTTTCGCGGGCGCTGCGTGAGCTTCGAGAGCATTCTCTCGTCGAACTACTCGTACCGGAAGACCGGAAGAAAGGACGCATTTACGGGATTACCGACCAAGGAGCCGACGTGTGGGAGACGATCGAAGCCCAAAATCTCGCATAATCTGTACCTTTGTAGCCGTATCTCGCGCGCTACAGCCCAACACCCACCAGAGGCGATGAGGGAGACGACCAACCGGAAACCGAGAGGACGAACGACAGTCCCTGATAGCCCACAGCGGGTTTTTTAGCTCTTCCTCCAGTGATACTCAGTATGGAGTTGTGGGGTAGCGAGAGCTACTGGCTCGTTCGATTCGCATTTCAACGAGCACTCGCCGTCATCTATCTCGTTGCGTTTCTCGTCGCGCTGAAGCAGTTCCGGCCCCTCGCAGGCGAGGAAGGGCTGTTACCGATCGGAGAGTACGTCGAAAACGCGACGTTCAGGAAGCGACCGAGCCTTTTTTATTTGGTTCCTGACGATCGCGTCATCAGAGCCATCGGAGCGCTCGGAGTCGGGCTTTCGATTTTCGCTCTCCTCGGGGGACCGTACTGGTTGCCCGAACCGTACGCCGTTCCCGCGTCGATGTTCCTCTGGGGTGTGTTGTGGGCTCTGTATCTTTCTTTCGTCAATTCCGGGCAGATCTTTTATGGCTACGGCTGGGAGACGATGCTCCTCGAAACCGGATTTTTAACGATCTTCCTCGGAGCTGGGGCGACCGGACCACCTGTCGTGATCGTTTGGCTGCTCATATGGGTGCTCTTTCGGAACATGTTCGGAGCTGGACTCATCAAGATCCGTGGTGATGAATGTTGGCGGGACCTGACCTGCCTCGATTACCATTACGAAACCCAACCGATGCCGAATCCGACGAGTTGGTTCGTCCACCATCTCCCCGACCGATTCCATCGCGTAGAAGTGTTCGGTAACCACGTCGTCGAGCTGGTGATCCCGTTTGTGCTGTTTGCACCACAGCCGTATCGGTCGTTCGCCGGTGGGGCAACGATCCTGTTTCAACTGTGGCTCATGCTCACTGGCAACTTTTCGTGGCTGAACGCCTTGACGGCAGTCCAAGGCGTAGCGACGTTCAGCGACGGCGTGCTCGCGTCGATCCTGCCTGTTGGGAGTCCAACGAGTAGCTCTCCACCGTTCTTTCTCGAAGCGGGAGCACTACTCGTAGCCGTGCTGGTCGTCATCTTGAGCGTGCAACCGGTTCGGAACATGCTTTCCTCGAAACAGGTGATGAATACCTCGTTCGATCCCCTCCATCTCGTCAACACCTACGGCGCGTTCGGTTCGATCACGAAAACGCGGTATCAGCTCGTGATCGAAGGAACCCAAGCACGAAACCCCGACGAGGACGACTGGACGGCCTATGAATTCAAAGGACAGCCGGTCCGAACGGATCGGCGACCCCCCCAATGGGCGCCGTACCACCTGCGGTTGGACTGGCAACTGTGGTTCGCCGCGATGCGGTCCCGGCCCGGACCTCGACAGCGCTGGCTCCTCACGCTCCTCGGAAAGCTCCTCGAAAACGACGACGCAACGCTCTCGTTGTTTAGAGGCGATCCGTTTCCGAATGACCCGCCGAGATTGGTGCGTATACACCGGTATCGCTACCGGTTTACGACACCCGAAGAACGCTCTGAAACCGGACAGTGGTGGCAGCGGGAATACGTTGGATCGTACGTCGATCCTATATCAGAGGCAGAACTTAGAATTTGACTGTCACATATCCGAAATCGGACCCATACCTACAAGAGGGATGGACCGCCAATAGCTCCTAACGGTGATATTTGGATGGGTAATCCGTTCGTTGAAGATTTAAATGACATATTCCGTGGCGTTCGTGTTCGAGTAAAGACCTCATCGCACACCTACGAGGGGTGGGGAGGACGTTGGAACTACAGTGATCAGGCGTTTCTCGTTTACGACGCCGAACGCGAGGACGGGGAACGTGTCGGTGCGGTCACGATCACCGCTCCGGAAGCCGTCGAGCGACTCGATCCGCTCCCGCCGATCACGGAGGTCCGGACCGACACCGTTGCTCCATCACCGTACAGTGTTCGTCGAACAGACGACACGGACCACCAACAGTTCGTGAAGCTCACCCGTGAACGCGGCCACCTTCTGACGTATCCAACCGTTCGTCCCGTCGACGCATCCGATCACGCCTACGAAATCGTCGCTGGGCATCGGCGGTTTCACGCCGCCCGGAAGGCGGGGCTTGAGACGATCGGGGTACGAATCGTAGAACTCGACGACTGGGAAGCGGTCACGTGGTTCGTCGACGAACACATCCCGGTCGAAGGGGGAGACGAACAGGATATGTACTCTCAACAGGATATCGACCGGGCGATATCGCGGCTCCGAGAGGAGTGGCCGGACGATCGACTCCGCGAGCTGACACCACTGATTCCGTATCTTCGAGAAACGCTCGCAGCCACCCGGCGGGAGGCGATCCGACACGGACACGTCACCACCGGGTGAACGTGATCGAAACCGATCTGGAGTTCGTGGCCGACACAGACCACAATCAGTTATCATTCTAACCACACCATATCTGATCTATCAGAACATCTAAAAAGGATACACGATTCGATTCACACAGCTACCAATGACAGAGCCAGACTCGTTTACGGTTACTCCACTCGGTGGTGCCCAGGAGGTCGGTCGGTCGTGTTATCACGTTGCAGTCGGTGATCGAACGTTTCTCATCGACTGCGGGCTACGGCAATCGACGCCGACCACGTTCCCTGATTTCGAGGCGCTCTCGGGACCGATCGACGCCGTGTTTCTCACACACGCGCACATCGATCACATCGGCGGGTTACCCGCTCTCGAACACGAGGGACACCTCGCTGACGATGCTCCGATCATCTGTACCCAACCGACCGCGACGTTGGCGAACACCCTGCTTTTGGACTCGCTCGAGATCCACAGGGCGAACTGTGACCGGGACGGACGGTCCCAGCGATTCGGAAAACAGGATGTCGAAGCTGTTTTGGATCGGTTCGACACCCGCAAGTACGGAACCGGGGTGTTCCACAGCGTTCAGTACCAGTTTGGCAGCGCCGGTCATCTGCTTGGAAGCGCATGGCTCGCACTCGAACACGACCGCCGCCGGGTGGTGTTTTCGGGCGATCTCGGTGGTCGGTCGGGCCACCTTCGCGAGATCGATACGCCCCCAGCAGCAGACGTACTATTTCTCGAAAGCACCTACGGGAACCGAGACACGCACCCTTCGTTCACTGACGCACAAACGACGCTCTGGGAAGAGATCTGTGCGGCAGTCAAGCGCGATCTACCGGTGCTGTTGCCGACGTTCGCCGTCGGACGCGCTCAGGAGCTGCTCCAGTTGTTCACCCAGCGAATCCGCTCCCAGCAGGCCCCATCGGAGATACTCGACAAAATGGAGATCGTCTACGATGGCATGATCGAGGATTCGATGCAGATCTACCACGCCTTCGTACGCAACGAGTGGCTGGCCGACAATGTCGTCACCTACAAGACCGATCACAACGACAGCAAACCGTTCCTGCCGGAACAGGCGTGGACACCCTCTCAAGTTGCCGAACGCGAGCGGCTCATCACCGACGCCGCGAACGGAGAGACAGTGCCGATAATCGTCGCTCCCTCGGGGATGTTCACCGGCGGCTGGTCGCCGTGGTATCTCTGGCAACTGACCGAGCACTGTGAGATGGCTCGCGTCTTCATCACGGGGTTCCAAGCCGCTTACACGCCCGGACGAGCGTTGCTCGAAGCCGACGAACCAACAGTGGAAGTCGAAATCACTGGACTCATGGATCCCGATCAAGCTGACGAACGCATGAGCCACGGATATGGAATTCACCGCAAATCGATCAGCGTCCCTCGCAACTGGGTTGGCAGAATTGACGGTTTCAGCGCCCATGCCGCCCGACAAGGGCTGTTACACTTCGCCCGAGAAGTCGATCCTGCGAGCATTCATCTCATCCACGGCGAACCGGAGACGGTCAAAACCTTCCGGAACTACCTGCAAGAGAACACCACTGCGATGGTGTCAGCAGCGACAAAGGGCGTCTCAGTGCCCATCGACTGGGCGACGACCAAAAGCGGTCTCACACCGACTGACACGAACGGATCGGACGAATCGCAATCCTCGGAGCCAGCAGCTGACGCTACTGTCCAGAGACTTCTCGACTCGGAAAAATTTCCCCAGATCACGAACGAGAGCGATGCGTTCACTGACGAACAGGAAGCGCGCATCCGCGAGATCGTCCGCGCGGAACTCGTCCGACTCGCACTCGGAAGCTCCGAGTGACACAAGCCTCACTCGGAGTTCTCGTCGGGATCCGAACGACCGAACGTCCTCGAAGATCGATACAGGTTCACGCCCAGCCCCGCGATGAACGCGAGAAGCCCGGTGAGTGCGATCCAAACGAGATTGGGATGCTCCAATCCCAGATGCAGTACAGCAACCATAGTACGGACTGTACGACCAACATCCATATGCCAGTTTCGATGCTCAAGTCGTTGACGGATAGAGTGAACCGGCCGATGCTGGAATAAAAATACATTGATAGTTTTTGGTAGTGATACACTATCAGGCAAAAAGAGGCGTCGATAGGCCCGGTTACACCACTGTTACTAGCAGACACCAATGATAGCTAACTGATTTATCTCCGGAAGTAGTACGAATCGATACGATGCAACCGACTTCGGAGACACGAGAAGACGACGTCGAGCACGACGAAACGTTCGAACGAGCCATCACAGCACTTCGGACGCGCCGCTCGGGGCATAATTTCGCGCCCGACGCCGATATCGACGATGCGACCCTCGAAGAGATTATAGAGGATGCGACGCTTGCGCCATCTTCGTACAATCTCCAACCGTGGGAGTTCGTCGTCGTCCAAGACGAGGAGCGTCTGGATACGGTCGTCGAACTCGCGTTCGGACAAGAGCACATTCGGGACGCTGGTACGGCCGTGCTGGTCGCTGGACACACCACACCAAAGACGGCCGATCGCGTGTTCGATGAGTGGACCGAATCCGGACGGATGGACAAGGAGACGGCCGCCCAAACCAAAGAGCAGACCGTCGAGATGTACGCCGACGAACGGATGGGGCGGGATTATGCGATCCGGAACGCCTCGCTTGCCGCCGAAAACCTCCTGTTGTCCGCCCACGCACGTGGACTCGCCGCAACGCCGATGATCGGCTTCGACGCCGAAGGAATCGCTGAATTCCTCGGATTGCCCGATGACACGGTCCCAGTCGTGTTGATCGCCCTCGGTCCGAGCGGCGGCGAGGAACCCGATCAGCTTCCCCGTCGCAGTGTCGACGAAGTGCTTCACAGAGAGGAGTACTGAAGCCGCTTCTAGCGCGATCAATTGTTAACAACTCGTTTCTGATCGTCGACACGGCACGTTCAGCGAACGGTGTCGGCCCGATCGGAAACGTCTTTTACTACGTTGACTATTCGTAATATCGCTATTTTAGTTAATCATATATTTATATAGATGCACTCTAAACCGGGTGCATGGCACGATACACCGGTTTACGGAGCAGTCCGATCAGCCGACGGTATTTACTCCGAGGAATAGGCGCCGCTAGTGTGGTCGGACTGGCCGGCTGTCTCGGAGGCGATAACGATGACAACGGCGGGGACGACAGCACCAACAAGCTGGAGCAACTGGAAGAGCCGAACGTCGACTTCGCCAATGTACAGAAAGGCGGAACTCTACGAATCGGGACCACGACGAACGTCGAATCGTTCGACCCACCGTACAGCACCGACGCACAGTCGACCCAAGCACAGGAGTTCGTCTTCGAGCAGCTCCTCACCACCGATCGACAGGGAAATCTCTACCCGTGGCTGGCGAAAAGTTACGATCAACGGGAGATCCAAGAGATCGACCGGACCGCCTATACGGAGTACATGACGACCGTCGGAACCACCGACGAGGGCGCACCCGACACCGACGCACAGATAATCGTCCAACATCCAGAGGACGATCCGGCCGAGAGCGACGAGGTGCGGGTGCTCACTCCCGATGAAGCTGCCAATGCTGTTGAGGACGGCGTCTATGGAATGCAGTTCCGGTATCAGCTCAGGCAGGGCGTCCAGTTTCACAACGGTGAGGAGTTAACCGCCGAGAACGTGGTTCGCACCGCCGAGCGCTACGAGAACTCCGACATGTCCGCGCAAACGTTCGACTCGCTGTTACACGCCCGCGCTGTCGATGAGCACACGGTCGATCTGTTCGCACAAGTCCCCGACGCCGAAGCAGAACGGGAACTGCCGGGGTTGTACATCCACGCGACCGAGCAGGCCGATCTCGACGGGGGGGCGCTCGATCCTCGACAGGGTAACACGCCGATCGGCACCGGAGCGTACACGCTCGATACGTTCGAGGACGGACAGTACTACGAGCTTTCGAAATTCGGGAACTACTGGGTCGAGGACAAAGGCGTCGACTCGATCGACTGGTTCGATGGGCCATCGGAGTTTCCGGACGGACCGGTGATCGATAAGCTCGAAGTCGAGATCATTCCGGAGCCCGCCAGCCGCTCGGCCGCGCTCCAAAACGACGAGATCGATGTCACCTCCGGGCTGGCATCGAACACGCTCGATGAGTTCCATAACGACGACAACTACCGCGTAGCCGCAGTCGAAGGCGGTTCGTACGATTACATCCAGTATCCGGTCAACGTCGAGCCGTGGAACGACGAGCGGTTCCGGCGGGCCGTCAACCATCTCGTGCCACGAGAGAGCACCGTGAACAACGTTTTGAACGGGTGGGGACGGCCAGCGTGGACATCGATCCCGAAACTGGCTGAGAAAAACGGAACGGCCGACATCGAAGCACTAGAGGAGGAGGTCCGCCCGTCCAATGAATACGACACCGAGAAGGCAGCCGAGTTGCTGGATGAGGTCGGTAACGATCTCGGCGTCGAGTACCCCATCGAGATCCAAATGGAGGTCAACACGAACAGCGAAGATCGGGTCAAGATGGTCGAGTTGATCGCCGAATCGATGGAGCAATCGGAGTACTTCGAAGTATCGATCGAATCCTACGAATGGAACACCTACACCGCCCGAGTGATCAATCCTGACTACCAGAACAAGGGTTTGCTCCCGGCCATCGGGCTGTCGGGAACGTTCAATCCTGAAAGCTTCTGTGAAGCGCTACATCACAGCAACAACGTCGGACAGTGCTGTAACATGAACGGGATCGACGATCCCGAACTGGACCAGATGATAAACGACGCCCGGTACGATCCCAAGGTCGTCAAAGATCCCTCGGTGCGAGCCAAGCGCTACGACGAAATCTGGTCGTATCTCGCGGAGAAACGCTACAGTTCTATCACCCACTTCAGCATCACGTCGGCCGTGATGAACACGGACGTCACTGGATTCAAAGCGGATCCGTTCGACGAGTTCCTCTACTCGTTCGCGCTGTACGCCCCCGAGGAATCACAGGCGATCTGGGTTGAGAAGTCAGACTGATGACCCTGCGCTCGATTCACTCGATCGAACCACCACGTTTACAATGATCGACAAAACACACAGATGGGTGATACTGTAGCATGAGTCTCCGACGGTTCATACTGCATCGGGTTCTCTCGATCGTCCCGATACTGTTTGGCGTCTCAGTGATCACGTTCGGGCTGTTTCACCTCACGCCGGGCGATCCTATCAGTCAGATGGTCGCACTGAATCCGGACATCACGGCGGCCGAAGAGGCCCAGATTCGGTCACGGTACGGGTTGGATGGGCCGGTTTACCAGCAGTACATGACGTGGATAGGTAACGTCTTGACTGGCGACTTCGGAACAGTGATTCGAAACAACCGCGAGGTTTCGGCAGTCGTCATGACCCGACTCCCGGAGACGATCGCGCTCGGCCTGTTCGGCTGGGCGTTCGGTCTCATCATCGCCATCCCGACGGGGATCTATGCGGCGGTGAATAAAGATCAGCTGGGCGACACCGTGAGCCGTTTCATCGCGCTGTCGGGGATCTCGATCCCGAACTTCTGGTTGGGTCTGATGCTCATCCTGATCGGTGCGCTCTGGCTAGACATCTGGCCGGTGCTCGCACCCTCGCGGCTGCCGCTGTGGCACCCCGAGATGCTGAAATACCTCATTCTGCCCGGATTGACGATCGGTACCGCGTCGGCGGCGTCGATCATGCGCGTCATGCGCACCTCAATGGCAGAGGAGATGAACAAGGAGTACGTGACCGCCGCGCGAGCGAAGGGGCTACCCGAACGGCAGGTAGTGCTCAAACACGTCCTGCGGAATTCGTTGATCTCGGTCGTCACACTCGCGGCGACGCTCACGGCGAGCATCGTCGCCGGTTCGGTCGTCGTAGAAGTCGTGTTCAACTGGCCGGGACTGGGAAAAGAGTTCATCGACGCGATCAACGCCCGGGAGATCAATCTCATGATGGCGATCACCCTGTTCACGGGCGTGTTCATCATCCTGGCGAATCTGCTTGCAGACATCCTTTATGCGGTGTTGGATCCGCGGATTAGATACGAGTAACACATGTCTACAGAACGAGGTCGAATTCGGATCTCCGGGTTCGATGCGGACCACGTCGAATCGCGCGATCCGTTGTCGGACTGGACGGAAGACAGCGAGGTATCGACAGAGAGCCGATGGCATCGCGGCTGGAAACGGTTCAAGCGCAACCGTTCGGCGATGATTGGGGTCGCGGTCGTGGTGGTGTTGTCGGTCGCCGCTTTGTTCGCCCGGCCGATCACCGTGGCAGGGGTTCCGATCCAGCCGATCGCGCTGGCACCACACGAACCATCGACGATCTTGTATCTACAGGATCCTACGGTCGAGGTGTACGATCCGCCGACGTTGACTCATCCCATGGGGATCGATGGGTCAGGACGGGATCTGTTTTCGCGGATCCTGTACGGCGGTCGATACAGCATCTCGATCGGGTTCGTCGTCGTCGCGCTCACCGCGAGTTTCGGAAGCATCTACGGCGCTGTCTCGGGGTATTATGGTGGCTGGATCGACGAGATCATGATGCGGATCGTGGATACGATCTACGCGTTCCCGGGGCTGGTGTTGGCCCTGATCATCGTTACGATCCTCGGCGGGGGCTACTGGCAGCTCGTGCTTGCGTTCACCGTGTTCGGGTGGGCGAGCTACGGCCGTCTCGTCCGTGGGGAGGTGCTGTCGATCAAGGAAAACGAGTACGTGCTGGCAGCGAAAGCCCTTGGGGCGCGCGACCGCTGGGTGATTCTCAGACACATCATCCCGAACGCGGTCCCGCCGCTGCTCGTGGTGGCGTCGCTCAACATCGGCACCGTCGTGATCGGCGTCGCTGCGCTCGGCTTTCTCGGACTCGGCATGCCGCCCGGCACCGCCGAGTGGGGAACGATGTTGGACGCGACCCGCGAGACGCTCATCCAAGGCCCTGACGGACAGATCCCGTGGTGGGCAACGGTGTATCCGGGAATGGCGATTTTCCTGTTCGTGATGGCGATGAACATGATCGGTGACGGCATCAACGACGCGCTCGATGCCCAAGCAGCGACGATGGACGATCAGGGGGGTGCCTGATGGCGCTGCTCGAAGTCGAGGATCTGACCGTCGAGTTCTACACCCAAGAGGGCGTCGTCACCGCTGTCGACGGGTTGAGCTACTCCATCGAGCGCGGGGAGAAATTCGGCGTCGTCGGCGAAAGCGGCGCAGGAAAGAGCGTCACCGCTCTCTCGTTGATGCGGCTCATCGAGCGTCCGGGACGGATCACGAGCGGCGAGATCCGGTTCAAGGATCGAAACGTCCTCGAAATGACCGAAACGGAGGTTCGTTCGATCCGTGGCAGCGAGATCGCGATGGTGTTTCAGGACGCTCAGACCGCGCTCAATCCGGTGTACACCGTGGGTGAACAGATTTCCGAGGCGATCCGTTACCACCTCGGCTACGACGACCGGGAGGCAAAAGAGCGGACGATCGAGCTACTCGACACCGTGAACATTCCGGAAGCAAAAGCAAGATACTCCGATTATCCCCACGAGTTTTCCGGTGGAATGCAACAGCGGGCGGTGATCGCCATGGCGCTATCGTGCGATCCGGAGCTGCTCATCTGCGATGAGCCGACGACCGCGCTTGACGTGACCATCGAGGCCCAGATCTTGGCCGAGATCGAAGAGCTCGCCGAGGAGTTCGACACCGCGATCCAGTTGATCACCCACGACTTGGGCGTCATCGCGGAGCTGTGTGACCGGGTGATGGTGATGTACGCCGGCAAGCCCGTCGAAAAAGCGCCCGTCGAGGAGTTGTACTACGATCCGAAACACCCCTACACGGTCGGACTGATGAGTTCGATCCCGCGAGTGGGCGACGACCGCGATCGCCTCCAGACGATCCCGGGAACCATGCCGGATCTCGTGGAACTCCCGCCGGGGTGTAGCTTTCACCCGCGGTGTCCGTTCGCCGAAGAGAGCTGCTCGCGTACCGAGCCCTCGTTGATCGACGTCGAGACCGATGAGGGAGCGACGAGCCCCGACGATCACCTCGCGGCCTGTCTCGAATACACCGACGGTCTCACAGGAGGACTGGAATACGAAGTCGTCGTCGAACAGACGGACGCAGAGGAAAAACCCCATCAGACCGGAGATGGTCGGGATGACTAAGCAGTCTGACCCGATCCTGCGGGTCGAGGGACTGAAGAAGTACTACGACACGTCTAGTGGATTCATCGATAGCCTGCTCGGGCGCGGACAGACGGTGAAAGCGGTCGACGACGTCGATCTCGAACTGCACGAGGGAGAGACGCTCGGAATCGTCGGTGAAAGCGGCTGTGGGAAAACTACCCTTGGCCGATCGATCCTTCAGTTGATAGAGCCGACTGATGGAAACGTGTACTACCGCGGCGAGGAGCTGACGGACGTTTCGAACACGCAGCTCCGGCGTCTTAAAACGGATCTCCAGTACATCTTTCAGGATCCGTTTGCCAGCCTGAATCCTCGGCTTACCGTCGGCGATATCATCGGCGAACCGCTCGATGTCCATGGGATTGCAACGGGACAAGAGCGTACCGAACGGATCGGTGAACTGCTCGAAACTGTCGGGTTGAGCGCGAATTACACGCGACGCTATCCACACGAGTTCTCAGGTGGACAGCGTCAGCGTATCGGGATCGCTCGCGCGCTCGCGGTCGATCCGGAGATCATCGTGTGTGACGAGCCGGTGAGCGCGCTCGACGTGAGCGTGCAAGCCCAGATCCTCAACCTACTAGAGGATCTTCAAGACGAGTTCGGACTGTCGTACATCTTCATCGCTCACGATCTGAGCGTCGTCGAGCACATCTCCGATCGTGTCGCGGTGATGTATCTCGGAGAAATCGCAGAGGTCGGACCGACCCAAGCGGTGTTCTCCCCACCTCACCATCCCTACACGGAGGCTCTGTTGTCGGCGATTCCCGAACCCGATCCGCTGTGGGAAAGTGAACGGATTACCCTTTCTGGCACCGTTCCATCGCCGATCAATCCACCGTCGGGCTGTCGGTTCCACACCCGGTGTCCACGGATCATCCAATCCAAGGAGTACGATCTCACCCAGACAGAGTGGCGCTCGATCGTGGATCTCAAACTGCACGCGGGCAACACAGAAAGCGTCGAATCGCTCACAACCTCTGACGACGGAGCGGTAGACGTGGATCGCTCAGCGATTTCGAACGATCGACTTGACAGGCTGATCCGTGAGGAGTTCTCGCTGCCCCGTGAGCTGAGTGATCCGGAAGCAGAAACGATCCTCTCGGAGGCGATCGATCGTCTTCATGCGGGCGAAATCGCGGACGCAACCGATCGGCTCGGGGCGTTCGTCTCTCCGTGTGAACGCAGTACACCAGACCACTACCGAGCTGACGACACACACCGAATCGCCTGTCTGCTGTACGACAGTGGGTTTGACAATGCCGACTCGGACAGCGGGACCGACGCCATCGTCGAAAACTAATCACTCCGAACGTTTTAGCTGGCACGACGCTTGGCGAGGGTATGCGTCGGATCTACGAGTCCGAAGCTCTCCACCGGGACGACGAAGAGCAGTTTACTCCGAGTCAGCGACGTTCCCAGACGCCGTTTCAAGCGGTGCCGTCGGTGAACACGACTGCGTTAAGCCGACGGCTACTTCCCGGCTGGCTCCGCAACCAGGCCGTCTCGGTATCGGTGGCGACGCCAAGCGAGGAGTTCCCGCTAGGGGCGACGATACCGTTTCGGGTCACGATGGCCAACGCGCTGCCGGTTCCGGTCACCTTCCGAACACGCTCGCCGATCCTGTGGACGTGGAACGTCGACGGAGAGACCGAAGCAACGCGTGCGTCGATCCGGGACCCTCCCGACGAACCGGGAGCGTTTCGGTTCGGGCGTGGTGAGCGTAAGCGCTTCGAACGACGGTGGGAACAGCTGTTTCGCGTCACAGCGTCTAAATGGATACCTGCCGAACCAGGAACGTACACGATCGGAGCGGGACTCAACGTCGACAACGCCGTCGAAAAAGGATTGTACGACGAGACGACGGTTCGCGTCGTTGACTCCGGGTGATCAGTTGCTCGAATAGATATCCTCGATTCGTTCGTCGTAGCGCTGTCGGATATTTCGGCGTTTTTTCTTCAGAGAGGGCGTGAGCAAACCGTTCTGCGGAGTCCATCGTTCGGAAACGAGTTCGAACAGCTTGATCTGCTCTTCGGGTTGGAACCGACGGTTGACTGCATTTACTTCCTCGACGATCCACCGTTGGACCTGTTCATCGTGACACAGTTGCTCTCGACTATCGGGGAGTCGGATCTCCTCTCGGTCGGCCCATCGCCGGACTTCCTCGAAGTTCGGGACGATGAGTGCGCTGATGAATTTCTCGTCGTCGCCGATGACCATGATCTGTTCGACGCGGTCGCTGGTGGCAAAGGCGTTTTCGATCGGTTCGGGGGCGACGTTCTTTCCCGTCGAGAGAACGAGGAGCTGCTTGAGACGGTCGTGGAAAATGAGATACCCATCGTCGGTCTGCTCTACGATGTCGCCAGTGCGAAACCACTCGTTCTCGGTGAAGGCGGCTTCGGTGGCGTGGGGGTCCTGCCAGTAGCCGCTCGTGACGTTCGCGCCGCGAACGAGCAGCTCGCCGATCTCACTCGTAGAATGATGTTTTCGGCTCTCGTCGATCTGTGAGCCATCGAGAGACACCTCCACGCCGGGGAGTGGCGGTCCAAGCGTGCCCGGTCTGGGATCCTCGATCGGATTGACGCTCACGACAGGGGCGGCCTCCGTGAGGCCGTATCCTTCGTATATCGTTAGCCCCATCCCATCGAACAGTCGGGAAAGCTCCACCGAGAGGCTCCCACCACCGCTGATGAATCCGTCGACACCACCCCCCAACTCTTCGCGAACGTTGCTGTACACCAATCGATCGGCGAGCGCGTGTTTGAGCCGATGGAACACGCCGTGCTCCGAACGGCGTGAATGTTCTCTGGCGAGGTCGAGAGCCCACTCGAAGATGTGTTCTTTAAGTCGTGATCCTTGGGCTTGTTCCTGCATGGAATCGTAGATGCGCTCATACACCCGAGGAACGCTCGTTAGTCCGTCCGGACGGACCTTTCCGATATCCTCTGCTACCGTCTCCGGAGACTCGGCATAGGCGACAGTTGCCCCGGATGCAAACATAGTGAAATGCCCAACAGTCCGTTCGAACACGTGAGCGAGCGGGAGAAACGAGAGGGTAGTAATTTCCTTATCAATAACGAACATGTCCTCTGGCTTGTCGGGTCGCGGTCCACCTCGCTTTCGAATCCCGTTGACGTTGTCTCTGAGGTTCCGGTGAGTGAGCTTGACGCCCTTCGGTTGTCCCGTCGTTCCCGACGTGTAAATGATGGTTGCGAGATCGTCCGGTGAACGGGAGTCGAGCCACGTTTCAGGCTGCAACGACTGTGAGAGCTGTTCTCCACGGCGATATAGTTCTCCGAGCGTGAAGATATCCTCGCGGGACTCTGCCAATGAGAACTCGTCCATAACGACGATAAACCGGAGATCGAGATCGTCCTCGACCGCGAGAACGCGGCCTAACAGCGTCTCGTTTTCCACGAACAGACCGACCGAACTAGAATCGGAAAGAAGATACCGCACCTGCTCCGTCGATGACTCAGTATAGACGGTCGTCACGACCGCACCAGCGACCAATAACGCGAAATCGACCTGTGCCCACTCCATACGCGTATCAGCGAAAACGGCGATCCGGTCAGTCGGTTCGACTCCGAGATCACGTATTCCGGCCGCGAGAGTGTGGACGATCCGTTGCATCTCGCTGTAAGTGAGCGTTTCGTAGCGCCCAGCTGGCGGTTGCTCGATCACGTCTGCTGAAACGAGTGAGCGATCGTATATCCCGCCTTTGTACCGCTGAGCGGGCCGTTCGCGGTTGGATTTGACGCTCTCCTCGAACGACTGTCCGATCGTTGTCGGTTCGAGGACCGCATCATCGTACTCTCGTTCGGCGTCCCACCACTCGGCACTCGGTGCTGCTCGACTACTCATCCTTGATAACGTGTGTCTCACACAAGGTAACCGTTTATTCGATAAGGACATATTACTGTCGGATAGTTCGAGAACGACGCGTCAACCGTCAAGCAGACGCTCTGTTCCTCGGACCGAATCTATTATCACATCACCGTCAGGACGTTCCACCACCCAAAAGAGCTTGTATGCATCGGTCACACGAGTGATCTCGGTCTCGGGGACGTCAGCGAGTATTGAGGTTCGAAGCGTCCACTCGAACGTCTGATTACGAGCTTTCTCGTCTGCTTGTTGCGTGCTCAGTTCGTTCGGCAGAACGATCACGTCCGAGATGGTTTTGGTGTTGGTCTCAGGGAACAGATCGGCTCTCACCGAGAGTCGTCGAGAGCAGTCCACACTGACGACGTGATCGTCCGTGTGTGACGACATGAAGGGCCGATCGACCTCGGTTTCGGTCTCGTATACACGGTGTGGGTACGCGACCGCGATGACTCGGCCCGAGGATTCGGTCGTAACCATCTCTCGCGTGATCGCTGGCGGAAACACCGACAGCTCGGCGTGTTCGTGGTGTTCCCCGGTAATCACTGACTGCTCTGCGTCTACGGTCGTGTTCTCCGCTGCGACGGCAGCAACGTGGCTCCGGATATTGTCAGTCTCGGTTACTACCTTCGGTTCGGTGGGGGCATCGACAGCGACAGCGCCGCCATCAGTGGCGTACTCGGGCGTGCCATCCTCCGAAAGCACCGCGGACAACGGTTTGTCGAACGTTTCGAACCGTTCGTCGACACCGTCCGGTGGAGACGTAAGCAGCGAGACGATCACGAGTACGAGCGTCGATAGAACGAACGCCGGGAACAGTCCGTACACCGTAACGAGACCGTACCAGAATCCGGCCGACTCGGGTGGCATCAGTCCGATCGGCTGTAGAACAGTCGGGAGTTGTGTCCACAGGATCATCGTGACCGTTCCGACGATCATGCTGGCGATCGATCCTTCAGCTGTGACGCGTTTCCACCAGAGCGTGGCGATGATCGTCGGACCGATCGCCGCGCCTAGTCCACCCCACGCGTAGTCGAGTACGAGCGTGTAGATGGGGGTGTCTCTGGCAAGAGATGCAAACGCAACGGAAGCCATGCCCAAACCGAGAGTCACATACCTGGAGTACCGAACGAGTTGGGCCTGAGTCGCGTCTCGATCGAAAAATCCGTGGTAGACGTCCTCGACGACAGCGCTGGTGGCAACGAGTAACTGTGAATCCGCGCTCGACATCATCGCCGCCAGCGCAGCCGCGAGTACGATCCCAGCGAGCACGTCTGGCAGCAAATCGAGAGTCAACATTGGCATCACGGCATCACCGTTCTCGATGGTTCCACCACCGAACACGGCGAGCGCGTACAGGCCAACGAAAGCCGCACCGATGTACGCGACGAACATGAACAACTGTGCGACGAGTGCCGCCAGACGAATGTTTTTCACTCGATCGATCCCCATAAACCGCACCATGATGTGGGGATTGCCAGGCACCCCGAGTCCGATAGCGGCGTAGCTGATGATCCCGAACACGGCCGCCCATCCGGTCGCTCCGGCCGTGATGCTCGTGAGACTATCCCCGTTTTGGGCTAGCGCTTCGAACGGGAGACCGATGTCAACGAATGCGATGATTGGAAGCGCGATGAACGCCATGAGGATGATCGTACCTTGGAAGTAATCGGACCACGCAACGGCAAAATATCCACCGAGGAACGTGTAGCCGATAACGATAATTCCCCCGACGATGATGCCAACCAACGGCTCGATGCCCGTCAGGATCTGTAGCAACGTTCCTGCTGCGACGATCTGTGCACCGACGTAGCCTCCCTCAAACAGCATGAGCACTACTGCAGAAACACCTTTAACACGACCCGTATCGTCACCGAGTCGATGGGCAAAGAACGTCGGCAGCGTCACGGAACGAACCAACTCGGTGTACTTCCGGAGTCGCTTTGCGATCGCAGCCCACGAGAACAGATCCGCCGGAATCATCCCGAGTCCGTTCAAAAAAGCCATGATACCGGTTCCGTAGGCATCTGCGGGGACACCGAGCGTGAGCCAACCGCTCATCTCCGAAGCACGTTCGGAAAAGCCTGTCACCACAGGACCGATCTGGCGGCCTCCGATGACGTAGTCCCCAACGGAGTCCATAAACCGCGAGGTGTACAGCCCGATCGCCACGAGCACCAGAAGATACACGGCGAACGTTCCCAGTACCCAGATGCTTGCAGACCCGGCGATAGCGTCACTCGCCATGTCTCTCCTCCGTGTAGCGCTTTCGAAGCCGTCGCTCGCGTTTTCCTTCCCAGACGTAGTACACGATCAACATGCCGAAAAACACGATGTACGGTCCAACCAAGCCGATCCAGTCGATGACATTTATGGGAGCCATTACAAACACAACAACCCATACACACGTTTCTACCTTCCGGTTAATGTTTTAAAAACAATATTATCTGTTATATAGCCGTGGATCCGTGGCGTGAGTCTCGGGGTATCGTTCGTTTTTGACGGCGATCGATGGCGGTAGTGAACGATCAATGGAATCGATTCATCCACATCCGTGTTTCGACAGCCGGTAGTCTACACTAGTGAACGGAACTACTCAGTGCGCACGACAACCGTTCCACCGGCGCTGTCACCGATACGTTGACTTCGGTCCGTGAGAAGCATGAAAATGATTCCCAGCAGGTAGAAGGCCGGGAGTTGATCGATGATTCGGAGAACGTTCCTGAGTACTGCGGAGGAAAACGTACAAGGGGTACCGTTTTCTTTGACTACGACGAGACCGAGGAGTCGTTTTCCCAGTGTTTGGCCGTACTGTGCTTCAAGACCGATGAAGTAGAGCACCGGAATGAGTACGTAGAGGAGCACGAGTAGGATAATCGATTCGAGCAGGCCACCAATAAGGAGAGCACCGATCGATCCCAGGACGGCAGCTATGAGTATGTCTATGAAAGCCGCAACAATGCGGGCACCGATAACATTATCTTCAGTATTCATCGCCGGGGTTGCATGTGACATTCAGACGGGCATATTAGGACGAGATATAAGAAACTATCACATCTACATCTGGTAATTATCAATATGATATTACGTTGTGGTACGGTATGCGCTATTGGCCATGCGCTATCTCCATATAGACACAATATTTGTTTATATTAATATATACATGAATTAGAATGGTTTAAGAATCGGCCAGATATCGATCAGATGTGTGGATCCGACATCGACACTGACTGCATCCGACGGTTCACGGGACGCACAACAGGTACCAGACGAACAGGGGGCGAACACCGTAACCGAATCGGTGTACCGGGAGTACATTCTGGGTGTGCGCCTCATAGCGGAGCACGGAGACGAAGACGGCGTTCGATATCGATTCGAAGCACCGAACCATCGAGGTGTCGTCTTTCAGTCACCGGAGTTCGCAGAGCTGTACGTAGACGTTTACTTCGACGTCAACGGCTTCGAGGAGGAAGGAACGGGTGAACGAGGGGTTCCACCGGTGATCATACAGGCCGGACGAGACACATTAGCCACGTACCTTCTCACCCAGCCACACACGAACCTCAACTGGGTAGCGTCGTTCTATGGGAAAACGCCCTCGGAGATCGAGCGATACGTCACTGCGGTCCGAAAACGTGCTCAAGAGATTCGGGACAACGCGACAGAACGCGGGCTTACAGCGGAAGATCAGTGACAGCTGCGGATCAATGATTCGATGCGGAAGCGTCGGACCGGACCCTCTATATGAGACGCTTTTACCCAACACCTTCCTCCATAGTTCCGTTTCGATCGGTATATATTCCTTGGAAGTGCTCGTTTCCCGACCGTACACCCGTGTACCGATATTATAAATGTACAACAAATGGCATTGTCATCGTTCGGCTGCATGGTCGAGTTCACTCGACGGCAGCTGATGGCAACGTCTGTGGCGGCTGCGCTGGGGGCGAGCGTCTCCGGTGTCGGAACTGCTGCAGCCAGCGATACGAACACCCAACGAGCTCCGTCCGTCCGGGGGGAGCTCAAGCGGTTTTCCTCGACGGCACTCGGTGCTGAAGTCACGGGTCCGTTCGTGTTCGAGAATGGAACGCTCCTGTACAGTCTTCAACATCCAAGCGGCGACAATCCCGAACCGTACAACAGCTCGGGGATCGGATATTTCGCCGGGTACCGGTTCTCGATGGACGGAACCAATGACGATTTTACCGAACTTTCGACGCCCAACACGAACGAGCAGCAGGGAATGATCCGTGGCGCAGGCGGAGAGTACGAATTCCTGGCACACGGAGGCGAGACGATTTCCGACACAGAACGGCTCGGTGTGGCTCAAACACCTGATGGGACGAACATCACGCGAGAGAATTTCTCCGGAACGATGTATGGGGATCCGGCTGCAAACCCCGACTGCAACCAGTTCATCCCGATGAACGGAAACGGTACTACCGGTTATCTCTTCACGAACTGGGAGAACAGTCCCGGTAACATCTCACGGATTCCGATCAGTCAGGACGAAAACGGGGGATGGAACGCCGACCTCGACCGGGCCATCAACCTCGCCAACACGAAACCGTTCCGTGAGATCGGTGGTACACGGATCAACTGTTACGGCGATCGCACCCCGTGGAACACGATGATCTCCGCAGAGGAAAACTACGCCCATCCCCGTGTTTCTGGAACCGCAACTGTCGGAGATATCGCAGCGAACGGAACCGGTAAAGGGTATATCGGTGCATGTCAGTTTTGGAATCGGCCTGCACCCTCCGAGATCCAATCTGCGATCGAGGAATACTACGACGATACGTGGACAGTACAGGGGTGGTGGGCGATGTCAGGTGTCGAATTTCTGGCGTACTACCTCGGCGCACAACCGACCGAGTCCACCACTCCAATCGAGGGTCCCTATCCGAATCCGTACCGCTATGGCTACTTCGTCGACATCCGAGAGCCGACAGCCGATCCCCCACAGCCGGTCAAATACTACGTAATGGGTCGAGTTTCGTGGGAAGCGCCCGACATCCAGAACGATCTGCGAACAGTGTACGGCTGCTCGGACGGCGACAACAAGGGGATTTACAAGTTTGTGGCTGATCGACCGATCCCCAGCTATCAGGATCCGATGGACATCGCAGGCACCTTGTACGCTCCGACGGTGACCAACGGGGCGGCCGCAAAACACGAATCCCCAGCTGACGTTTCCTTAGAGATCGAGTGGCTGGAGTTGGGACACGCCACAAACAGGGAGGTTGAAGCCTGGATCGCTGAGTACGATGAGATCACCCAAATCGACTACCTCGCTACCCACACCGACGAGTGGACAGCTGGAGATTCAGTCACCGACGCGGTACTCGAAGAAGCCGATCGAGAAGTGGTAGAAAACGGCAATCAAAACTACATTACCAACGAGGAGATCGTCGAGTGGGCAGAACAGTACGAAGACGGAGACGTGGATGAAAAGCTCCGGAAAGTGCCGTTTTTGGAGACGCGTGCGGCTGCCAAGGAGATCGGAGCGACGATCGAATTCAACAAAGCCGAAGGTGTCGACAGCCATGTCGATGCACGACCTGGCGACCCCGTTTATTTCGCCATTTCTGCGCTCAGCGATGGAATGTCCGAGGAAGGCGATCTCCAACTCGAACGGGTCGATGGCGGCGTCGTCTACCGGGCCACTCTCCAGCACGATTACGACGTATCGACGCTCGAACCCGTCATCGTCGGACCGGACGCGAGCGATCCAGCCGACATTGCCGATGATGCATTGATTAACGTCGATAACGTTTATGTGATGGACGACGGACGAGTCCTCTGCTGTGAGGATGCGGATCAATTGGGGCGTTCGTACAGCAACGACTGCCTGTACGTCTACCAACCCGAAGATACAGATCGTGGACACGGCGACAACGACGGCAGGAAAAACGACGATCCCAGCAACGAGCCGTGGGACGAAAACACGGCAGGCTGTCGCTAGGAGTAGGACTCAGTGGCCAGTCTTTTCGACGTGGTACCAGTCTCCGACACCGCTGATCGCGTATTCGGTGATCGCTTTCGTCGCCACGAGACCGTACAGAGGGAAAATGATCGGCGTTAAGATCCATTCCCAGCCGAGTCGGTCGACACGCCCTTGGAGGTAATCGACACACCGAACGAGAGCGGTGATCGTGATCACTGCGAGGAACGGTCCCAACGAGATCATCGTGTCACCGAACAGAACGACAACCACAAATTTCGCTGTGAGTGAGAGAAGCAAGAGGTTACCGAAAACCGAACCAATACAGATTCCTATACTCAACACACTCCGGAGATCACGCGGCGGGAACCATTCTCGAAGGAGCATATGGCACACTTGCGCGTATCCGCTCATCCATCGCTTGCGCTGTCCCCACCAATCGTCTACCGTGTGAGCTGCTTCGATCGTCGAAGCGTAGTACAGTTGTTCGTGAACGTCAAACCCGTGTTTGTAACACCGATACGCGAAGTCGTAGTCTTCTGTGAGCATCGTTGGATCGTACCCACCTACCGTTTCGAAGGTGTCTCGGTGCATAACGACGGCCCGACTGGCCGCTAAGCGGAATCCTACGAATATCGAGAGCAACCGGCTCGTGATGTAACTCAGCAGAATAGATTCGTAGTAAGCGATCGCCTCGATAAGACCACTCGCGCGGGGGACGGTGCGTCCTTGTACGACATCGCACTCGGAGAGTTCAGTTAGTGCACTTTCTAAAAAGCGAGGATGGACCGACTCGTCTGCGTCGAAAACGGAGATGTACGGAGACGACGTCTGTTCGACAGCGTAGTTGATAGCTCCAGCTTTCGACCCAGGATAGCGCGTATTGATGAGGCACTTGACGGCCTCGTGATCGGACGCAAGGGTCGTGGCCCGATCGATACTCGGTTGATCGTCCGATTCACAGACGACACAAACGGTGACCGGCACCGTCGATTCGAGGAGACTCGTGACACTCAAATCAAGCACGTCAGCGTCCTTATAGACGGGAACGATGGCTGTCATCGATCTCTCATCCATCTCGGACGCTTCAGTCGAGTCGTTACGGTGGATGAGAAGCTGTACAAAGAACACCACGGCGGACAACGACACCATCCCAGTAAACGAGACTGCCGCGATACCAGCCTGTAACGTTACCACGATAAAACTGATGACGATCAAATCGAGATGGATGGTTATAATCGATAACCCTCGAACCAGTTCGAAGGTAAAGATTACGCTCGAAAGACTGAGAAAACAGAGGCGACCGAACCAGCGACGGAGATACACTCGGATAAACCGCTGATCAATATTCATATTAACAACCACCAATTATAAATAAAGATCATATTTCTTCCATAGTGTCAGGTTGTTCGACAACGGGGCTATTGGGAGGGACAGGGCGGACTCAACACTCCACCGAACCATCCGACGTGGCCGGATTATGCTGTAGCCTGCGTCGGAAGATCGAAGAAAGTCACCATTCATGTTACCATCACCAAGGAATACATTCGATGTAATTGAAGGAAACACAACCCACCCTCACAAATGCTTCGATATAGATACGTATCCACCATCAATCACGTTCAGATCCGCTACGGAAGCTCCCGTTTGAGTTATTTTAGTTTCTCAAGTTGGCTATCGCGGAGGACAGACTTCAAGACGATGTCCGTATCCTGAACGAGTCGATGTTCGAGATAGCTGCCCTGTCCCCGTCCGCCGCCTGTTCGAGTCGATTCGATAACACCGAGAAACGCCTGCTCTTTGAGGAGTTCGTAGACGCGGTGCTCGCTGAGTGTTTTCGTACCCAGAGTGTTGGCGATCTCCGTGTAGTGGTCGTAGATGTGGCTCGTCGAAAACTCGTCATCCGTGTTGTTCTCGGTAAGGAGCGCTAGCGCGTACAGGATGAATTTCACTTGCGTCGTCGATCCCCGGAGCAGCTCTTCGAAACGGTCGATCTCCGCCCACTCCTGAGCGTCCCGTACGTGTTCTTCACGGATCCTATCGGCGTTCTGTCGCTCAGCGAGTTCTCCGGCGTGGCGCAAAATTTCGATCGCCTTCCGGGCGTCACCGTGTTCTTGAGCTGCGAATGCAGCGGTGAGCGGAATGACATCGTCGGTGATAACGCTGTCGTGAAAAGCATCACGTCGGTGGTTCATGATTTCCCGAAGCTGATTTGCGTCGTAGGGCTGGAACACGAATTCCTCCTCGCGAAGACTGCTTTTGACGCGTTCGTTCAGCTCGTTGTGGTATTCGATCTTGTTACTGATCGCAATGATCCCGAGATGGCAATCGGCTTTGCCGGATTCACGGGCACGGGAAAGTTGCATCAGCACGTCATCGTTTTCGAGACGGTCGACCTCATCAAGGATGATCACAACCGCGTTGTATCGTTGATCGAGGATATCCCACAGATAATCATAGTACTCTCCGCTTCCGATACCGGATCGAGGAATGTCGAAGCCAGTTATGTCCGGAGAGTTCACAGTACGGGTGATCGAGCGAGCGACACGGGTTTGAGTGTTATGTTGAGCACAATCGACGTACACCATCCCGACAGACGCTCCCTGAGCCTCCGCAGCACGCTTCGCTCGTTCAGTGACATGGCGTGCGACCAAGGATTTCCCGGTTCCGGTCTTCCCATAGATCATGACGTTGTTCGGGGGTTGATCTTGAACGATGGGCCGAAGCTCCGCGGCGACAGCTTCGATCTCGTCGTCCCGACCTACGATACGAGCGCTCTCTGGAACGTGGCCGACCTTGAGAAGCTCCTTCCGGTTGAAAATATGGGTGTGGGAAGGATTGTCGTCAAAATTGAACAGAGGATCTTTGGACGGATCTTCAAACCGGTCGTCGAAATCGGATAGTCGAGGAGGCTCGTCGACCATGTATATCCAATGCAGTGGAGGGAGTTTACTTAGGTTTATCCCTCCTCAGAAAGAGTGTATCTCTCCGGTTCACGCTGATGTGACAGCGGCGTACGAACCGTATCATATCCATGACTGATGGACCAGAAACAGAATGTATCGCGTCTCTCTGTGATTGCATATCATGACAACTCGTAACGAGACGGGGGCACCCCTGATCAAGAGTGTATTGGCGGTTCACCTCGTTTCCCCACCCACCCACCCCTGATCAAGAGTGTATCCGTTCACGAAGGGAGGTGTCCAAGCGAGACGAGGGTTATTTTTCCGGAAAAGGTCGAAAAACCCGATTAGAGGTGATAGAATAGCGGAAATAAAAATCTGCTTGGTGGTATCGTTTCGATAGGAACGAGAACGGTCTCTTCGTTCTCTTCTTTCACGATACACTTAATGGACTATTCTCGCGTATTAGTTATAAAGATTTTGCTTTTCTGCTGCCATGTGGATGCTAGATAGCGTACTAGACATATGAAACGTACTAGACACATACTATAAACTACTATAGACATATACTAACTAGATATAGCTAACTAGACGTAGCTAACTAGATGTACTAACTAGATGTACTAACTAGATGTAGCTTACAGCTTAACCAGCTACTACTAGAGAATTAGCTAGGTACAGCTAGAGACACTAGATGAAATCCTAGGCTAGACAGTGATAATACTAGGAGAATAAGAAAACGCCAGTAGCACATTAAAGTACTGTCGCAGCTCCAAAATTAAACGCTAGAACTAGTGGGATAGCTTAGCGGGACAGCTGCCGCTCGTGGAGGTATAGAACACCGACTCCTTTCGAGCTTACACTCTTGACGAGGGGTGGGGGACTCGATAACCGACGAAGGTTGCCGAGATGATCGTTCAGTCCGGTCCCCCTTCGTAAATGGATACACTCTTGATCAGGGGTGGGTGGGTGAAAGAAGTTGGATAACAAATAGGTTGAATCCCCGGTTCTCTTCGTCCATAACGCGCTTACACTCTTGACGAGGGGCGAGGGGGTCAAAGAACGAGGCGGTTAACGATACACTCTTGATCAGGGGTGAGGGTCCTTCCCCCTCCTAACCGTCTCTCGGTTATTCTGAACTGAGACCGGCATAAAGTGCAACGAGGAATATAATCCACCTTAATCTCCCCGTGTATATTTTACTACTAATAGGAACTGTTTTACTTTCGGATGCCAAACGAGAGACACATGTACGATGAGGACGACCTCGACACCATTCGTGAGGCTCACGACACGTGGGAAGAGGACACCCTCGATCCTGTGATCGATTCTTACGGTGAGCGGCGCGATCGATTCGCGACCGTCTCGAATCACGAGATTAACCGACTGTACACGCCAATGGACATAGCTGACCTCGACTACGAAGCGGATCTCGGTATGCCTGGTGAACCCCCATACACGCGTGGTCCATATCCGACGATGTATCGGGGTCGGACGTGGACGATGCGTCAGTTTGCCGGGTTCGGAACAGCCGAGGAGACCAATGAGCGCTTTCACTATCTCATCGAAGAAGGGCAAACTGGCCTTTCGACCGCTTTCGATATGCCCTCCTTGATGGGGATCGACTCCGATCACCCCATGAGCGAGGGAGAAGTTGGAAAAGAGGGCGTCGCCGTCGATACGCTCGCAGACATGGAAGTGTTGTTCGACGGCATCGATATCGAGGAGGTATCTACTTCTTTCACCATCAATCCGAGTGCCGCAGTGATCTATGCGATGTACGTCGCGCTTGCCGATCAGCAGGACGTCCCTCGCAACCAGATCAACGGCACCCTTCAAAACGACATGCTCAAGGAGTTCATCGCCCAGAAAGAGTGGGTGATTCCCCCCGAACCGTCGTTGGATGTGGTGACCGACACCATCGAGTTCGCGGTCAAGCAAACGCCGAAGTTCCACCCGGTATCGATCTCGGGATATCACATCCGAGAAGCTGGCTCGACGGCCGCTCAAGAAGCCGCTTTCACCCTTGCCGATGGTTTCGCCTACGTTGAGGACTGTCTAAAACGAGGACTAGATGTAGATGAATTCGCGCCGCTCCTTTCGTTTTTCTTTAATTCACACAACTCCCTCTTCGAGGAAGTGGCGAAGTTCCGTGCTAGTCGGCGCGTCTATGCTCGGATCATGGACGAGTGGTACGGTGCACAAACTGATGAAGCGAAGCGGTTGAAGTTCCATACCCAGACGGCAGGACAGTCGTTGACCGCCCAACAGCCGATGAACAACATCGCCCGAGTAACGATACAAGCGCTTGCGGGTGTCCTCGGAGGAACTCAGTCGCTACACACCAATTCCTTCGACGAGGCGCTTGCACTACCCTCCGAGAAAGCCGTCCGAGTCGCGTTACGGACCCAACAGATCATCGCCGAGGAGTCGGGCGTGGCCGACATCGTTGATCCGCTCGGAGGTAGCTTCGCCGTTGAGGCTCTTACTGACGAAATGGAAACCGAAATCATAGAGTACATCGAGGAGATCAAAGCGAAGGGAGATGGTTCCGTGCGCAACGGTGTCCTTTACGGAATCGACGACGGCTATTTCCATCGAGAGATTCAGGATTCCTCCTATGAGTATCAACAGCGCGTCGACGCAGGTGAAGAAACGGTCGTTGGTGTCAACGAGTACGAGATTGAGGAAGACACGTCCGTCGATATTCTCACCGTGGATGAGGGTGCCGAACAAGCGCAGCTCGAACGACTTCAACGAGTCAAGCGCGAACGAGACGACCAAGCGGTTGCAACCGCCCTCACATCCCTGTCTGACGCCATCGAATCGGATGAAAACGTGATGCCGTACATCATCGACGCCGTGAAAACTTACGCCACGATGGGCGAGATCATGGGTGTCTTCGAGGATCAGTATGGCTCCTATCAGGAAACCCCCGTGACGGTGTGAACGGCTTCAGTCTCGATCACTCGCGGCGTGAAATCGTTTCGAGAGTGCCACGTATTGATCCCTGTTCGTGTTCGAATCTCTCCACCGAATCGATCTTGGAGTATGAGAGCAGTAACGCCGCATTGTCCCCGCGAAGGATTGTCTTCGGTCCATAACGAACTCGATTCCGGAGACCATGCTTCCCGTAACCATCGATGGACTGTCCTTCGTCAAACTCCGTATCACGCGAAACAGCCGTATCATCACCCCCTTCTCTAAGGAAAAAAGTTAGTGAAACTAAATAATTGGTTAGTGGAACACACTGTGGATCAAGCACTGTTGACTTGCCCTTGAGGCTGTCGACTGTAATATCCTGTTTTATGCAAGCATAATCATAATACATTGGCAGATATTATCACACAATGTGAACGGCCAACGTAATCCAACTAGCGTCGATCGATCGATTTGTAAACAGCAGCCAGCAGCGTTTTTAGGGGTAGAGCAATGATTCTTTCCCCTGCTTCTGTTGTCTCAGGGGTCGGCCCTGTTATTCAGGGAGGATTTGCGTCTCTCGCAGTCGTGTTTATCGTCCTCGCACTCGCTGCGTACATCGTCGGTGCGCGCGGTATCGCAGGGGTCACAATGAGAATCGCATACATACTTATTGTCATTTTCATCATATTGGCGATCATCTCGTTTTTCCTTTAGCGACCACCTTTCACCCCCGATCGAGCAAACTCTCGACACTCGCATATATTGATGAGTTAGCCGAGGCTGGGCAGTACGAGATGCTCACCGCAACTGTCGAGAAACCAGTGGCCTATGAGATCAATGGCGGCGATATCGATCATCTCTCGGGAAAGAGGTCGAGACTCTCGCAGAATTTTATATCGATCTCTATCGGACGCGGAATCAACATTACTATCGTAGCGATAATAGAACGAGATTTACTGTTTTCGAACTCGTCAGCAATAGCTTGGATCGTAAGATCGTCGTAACCGTGTGCTCAGTGCCTGGCACGTTGCTCCATGATCTCTCGCTCCATCGGCTCGAGGCGAGATTGGTTCTTTTCCCCATCCATCGTGTTTCTCTCCGGAACTGCAACAGATTGATACCCAAAATCCGACGACGTGTAGAAAGTTATGGCATTTGCTTATGGGCAAACAGTAATTAATTATTCGTATCGAGTCTAGGGCTGTCGGCGACGGCAATCGGTATGTAGCAGTCAACGGTGCAGTGAACAGCAGCATTTGCAGCCGAGAGCCATATGTTCGTGCCAGACGATAGACATCGTGTGATGTCAAGGATCACAGAATCCGACGAAGGGAAATCCGTCGTTCGTGGCGATACGACTGTTGGTATCGTGGCCACTGTCGAACATGGAACGGCGTACGTCGAACCTGATCCCGGTCTCACAGATAAAGTGATGTCCCAGTTAGGATGGAAGGATATCGACGAAGAAACGTTTCCGCTCCAAGAACAAGAAATCGTTGACGTAACAGACGATGAGATTAAACTCCAGACTTCACCATAGTTATCTAGGAAACATTTGACACCGGCGTTTCTAAGGAAACGAGAAAACGAACTTCGATCAAACGTTCCCGGAATGCTCCTGTCGAGTTTATTGACAATTAACGCATCTTTTTCGTGGTCGGATCAATTAGGGATGTTAGTATTTTTCTTCATAAATAGGCGCGCACAAGCGAGTTCATTAATGTTTATGAATATAGATATCATTTAGATATATATTTCAAGAATACATATAGTATGATATTCAATTCACAGCATAACCGGGGAAATGGAGTTACATGATATGAAACGCATTTTCGATGGATTAATATTTCTGTAAGGGAATCCGTGCATTGTATGGGGATGTGAGTGTGTTCGAACTCCTCCGGGCATGAACCGTCTCAGGATCAGATATCATTTGTTGTATTCATGCAGTCCAAAATTGAACGATACAAAATCGGTCGGGATGTAGTAGGAATAGTTGGCACGTCGCTCCGGTGTGTGGTCGGAGGCAGCTCTCCAATACTGAATACGTCATTTGGAACGATGGCGTATGAATCGATTGAGGCTGTCGTCCCGAATGGACTCTCTAGCTTGAGTCCGTTTCGTCTGGATGTCGCCCTACGTAGGACGCTGATCCGGATGGGTGGTTTTCCGTCAGTCCCACATGTATCGAGGCTTGAGACCGATCGGTCCCCAGTTTGATCATGAGTCTTCCGACCTGCTGTGATGATATTCGCGTCGACGTGTCTCGAAAACCACCAGCCCTTGAACTGATCGATGATATCCAAGGGGTGTCCACCACGCTGTTGACGAGTCACATTCCGAACCCGACACAGTGTACGACAGATATGTTCCTTTTTCCAGTGGAGGTAGCATATGAGCTGACACCACTCGTTCTCTGGACGGGTAAGCTCCACCCAGTTGCAGTACGTAATTCTAATAAGTCTATCGTCGCAGAAATAAAAGGGGATGAATCGGATTCCCTTCCGTCGGGACAGTACACTATCGATATCATGTCGATAGAAATGAAGGTGTATCTGGTCGTTGATGGTCCGGTAACGATTCGTTCGGAATCGGATCGGGGGCGGATCATCGATTGCTCGGATGCCAACACCGTCCGGTTCGGATTGCGATCCTTTCACGAATTACCGGCTGCGACGGTGACGACGACGGATCGACCCTATGATGTGATGCGCGCGTTTTCGTGTCTTGGTTCGGCACTCAAAACCACTTCCTGTGAACGGTCGTTTCCGACGTTGCGCGGCCATCCACCGTTGTTCGAGCGCGGTGAGCGTTTTCAAGCGCCTGCAAATCTCGAGCGGACTGAGGAGACGGCAAGTGTTCGTATCGAAGTTCCACCGTCGCTCGAAGCCATCTATCCGATCGCGCCGCTCGCCTACTATCTGAACGCCATCGTTCGTCCCGGTGACACTCCTCGAATCGTTACTGCTGATACCACCCATCCGCTCGATCGGGGTGATGGACTCGAAGCTGGTGCAGCACGACTTCTCAAACGAGTCTTCACGCTCGATTGTATCACTCGAACGGAGGGATTCTATCCGTTTCCACTCAAAGAGCGTGCAACCTTAGAAGAGCGCCTACTTGATGCCGGACTCGAGATTGATTTCGCTACCCTCTATGAGCAGCCGCTGGTCGAACGGCTGGACGAGTACGTCTCGATCCCGTTCGATCTTTTTGATGATCTTGTGCCCCGCTGGCCACTCACTGCTGATGTTCGTCCGTTAGGGAAACACATACCGTTTTTACCGTTCGTTGTCCAGAGTCTCGGAACGATACGGTGTCTACCCCTGAGCTGTCAACGATGGACAGGTTCTATCTCTCCTGTGATCGAGGAGTTCTGTCGGCAGACACCTAACGACGAGTGTTCTATACAGGACAACGATGACGAATCGACAGTCAGAGGAGACCGTTCTCGGTCGTCGGAAGACGCGGACTTCCCGACGAACATTTATACGCCTCCGGAAACCGACAGCATCACCCAGCTTTGGCTCGCCGATGGCTATCCGTTGCAGGGAGCAAAACCAACGATTGACTCGCTCAAACGTCGATTCGATACGTCCTCTATCGACGAATACGAAGTGGCTGTCGTCAGTAACGACACGGAGATGCGTGCCGAGTCGAACGTAACTGAACTGTACGGACAGAGAGAACAGATCACGTTTGATGTGACGATGTACGAAGATCTGTCACGTTCGGAACTCCGGGATGTGTTTACGAAGAGTTACGATCTCGTTCATTACGTCGGTCACGTCGACGCAGAGGGCCTTCAGTGTACTGATGGGTGGCTGGACGCTCACACGCTTGAGACGGTCGAAACACGGATGTTCGTCCTCAACGGCTGTCGGTCCTATTTTCAGGGTCGATCTCTAGTCGATGCCGGAGCGAACGGAGGAATGTGTACGCTCTCGAACATCGCTAATACGGCAGCTACTCGTATCGGGCGCACGGTGGCTCGGCTCCTCAACGTAGGCTTTACCCTGGGTGGCGCACTCGGACTTATCAACGAGGAATCTCTCGCTGGACAGCAGTATATGATCGTCGGTGATCCGAGCACAGCTGTTGTTTGGAATCCACAGGACGCCCCCCGGCTTGTAGAACTCACTCCAACGTCGGATGAGGATGCCTTCGTCGCGGATCTCCAAACCTATGCAGCGAATCAATCACTGATCGGATCGCTTTATCTCCCATCAGTCGTGGACAGTGATATGTACTATATCGGCAGTAGTAATATAACAGAGTTCACCGTTTCCGAAGAGACAGCAGTGGAATTTCTACAGGAAGATCGGTTCCCTGCTCGTATCGATGGATCGTTAGTGTGGAGCGATGTAACGAAATTGTAGACGCTGTTTTCTCTTAATAATATCCAACGGATACGATAGGACAGAGTAGTTCACTTGATGTACGCCCGGAACACTCCTCGGGTAGCTACGGCCCAGCAGGGTGCCAGTCGGCAGCGACCATACCGACCTGTGAGAGGACTAAAAGTCCAGTCAGAAGACCGCTGATCAGTTTTGGATGCTTTGCCACACGCGTCGCGATTCTACCATCGGACATTACACCGATATATTATAAGTATACAACAAAATAACTAACTAAATTTTTCATCAAATATGAATGGGTAAAAAATATATTCATTTGCATGAAAACCAGTTTAGATCAGATGTTCGCGTTCGATGGCTTCGGGCGTCTTGAGATCAAGGGCTCACGACTTGGCGTACAAGAATGTTACTCACATACTTCCGCCCAAAAATAATGCGGTAGGAGTTCTGCGTTTTTGCTTAGCAGTCCTCTTCGTCTCTCCTCTCGTCGTTTGAATCGTCTTCTCGGATCAACTCATGCGTGATCTCCGAATCCGGTGACGTCTCTTCTTCCGAGCTGCTTGTTTGTGTGTCGGTTTGCGTATCAGTAGTCGATTGGGTTTGCGTGTCAGTGGTCGGTTGGGTTTGCGTGTCAGTGGTCGGTTGGGTTTGCGTGTCAGTGGTCGGTTGGGTTTGCGTATCAGTAGTCGATTGGGTTTGCGTGTCAGTGGTCGGTTGGGTTTGCGTGTCAGTAGTCGATTGGGTTTGCGTGTCAGTAGTCGATTGGGTTGGCGTATCAGTGGTTGATTCAGTTGGCGTATCAGTGGTCGGTTCGTCTGTTTCTGAGGATTCGAAGTTTACATTGAATGAGTAGTCAGTGTATCCATCTCCCTCGATTTCGATGTAATGCATTCCGGGTTCAGTGATCTCAGCTGTCAGCTGCCCACCTCGTTCTAACGTAGTGTAATTGATAAGATGGTGGGTATCCATCCGATGAAGGCTAGCGAAAAGCTTCGATTCGTTTCCATTTGATTTAGAGACGTTGACAGTTAACTTTCCCGGCTGCTCAATATCTATCTTGTAGTGATCGGTACCCTGAATGTCCTCTATCTCATCGTTGACGGAACTCCCTGGTTCGACGAGCTCCCCTTCGATGTGTGACTTGGTGCCGATGTTTTCTTGTCCGACGACTTGGTGTGGAACGGTCCACACGGTCGCAACTACCAGTCCAGCCACCACGACAAGCGCAGCGGCGGATGGCATATCTAACTGATGCGAGGACATCAAATCACGAATACAATCCGAACAACTTAATAATAACTTTTTACAAACGGACGGATCATTACCTAGTATGCTGCAATCCACATAACAGTAACATTTTATTACGGGAATGTGACAGTGACATTCTGTTCTAGTCACGACAGGAGTGGCTGGGGTGTTCCTGAGTTGTAGATCTTAGTTCCAAATCCGTTCGAAAGCTCTGTCCGTGTGTGTCCTACGTTCCGTTCAGTAACGATCTTCAATTCCTGAACTGTTCTGCTACTATCGGGAGTGGAACACCGGTGATACCGTGTGTCACTGTTTGTCCGGGGTCGTATCGTCCTCGTTATCCCGTGTTGCCCGCATCGTACACACCGTTTCGATCGCTTCGTCGAGGTTTGCAAGGACGGTTTCATCAGTATCGAGCACGCAGGTGGCGAGATCGATCTCGACGCGTTGTTGGTGGCTGTACAGCCGATCCAGTTCGTGTCCCAACTCTTTCCACTCGTCGTACAGCGTGTCGAACGAGGACAGTCCGTCTGTATCGACGTGCTCATCCCAGATTTCACGGATAAGACGGGGATCTTCTGCGGACCGCTCATCGATCATCAGTAACAGGAGGTGAAGCTCCGTCTCCATCCGCTTCTGCCGGATTTGCTCCTGCTGATCGATGTACTGTTCACGCTCCTCAAGCAGTGATTCGATTCGTTGTGCAGGTGGGCGATACTCATTGCCCATTGATTGGTCTCAAGAGAGTGTTTGTAGGCCACACACGAATTACCATCGATTACCCCCGCCCATCTCCGCTAGGTGATCCAATCTCTATCGCCCCGATCGCTGTTCGCTCTTCAGTAAGACGTATGATCTCTTGAAATTTACAACTGTCATTTCCCACGCAGTTTTTTGCCTATATGGGGATAGAGACAGTTAATGACACGGGAAGCATCGGCACAGCGCTATCACGATCGGACGAGGCAGACACCGGAATCTTTTCGAACCAGCGATTTTCAGCTTGATTTAGAGAACAAGCCTCATCCGTACAAGATCTACGAGAAACTCCGATCGGTGTCTCTGTCGTCGACGATTCGGCCGCCACAGATTCCGACACTGCGGGCGATCACCGGTAATGGACAGCCATCTTCGATGCTGTCCTCTCCTGACCGAGAGACGATCACTCAACTGTGTTATTTCGCCACAGGCATCACGAAAACGATCCAACGAGGCGGACATTCGATTCCGTTTCGTGCAGCGGCGTGTACCGGCGCGCTCTATCACGTAGAACTGTACGTGATCTGTGGTCCTCTTCCTGGTCTCGATGCCGGTGTGTATCATTTCGATCCGCGCACGCTCTCGCTCGATCTACTCCGAACTGGAGATTTTCGCGGCGTGTGTGGACCGACAGCCCCGTTCGTGATGGTTCCGACCACGGTATGGTGGCGAAACGCGTGGAAATACCGCGCGCGAACGTATCGGCACGCGTTCTGGGATTCGGGAACTATCCTTGCCAATCTGCTCGCCGTTGCTCACGCGCTCGAACTGCCGGCGCACGTAGAGACCGGTTTCGTCGACGAACAGATCGCCGAACTGCTCGGAATCGATATCGACGACGAGGCTCCGATCGCCCTCGTCCCCATCGGAGCCCCAAAAGACGCCCAAGCGGTGACCAAACCTCCAGCACTCGAACCGATCGATCCGGAGACGCGCTCGGACCTTCCTGTCGAATACGAGCTGATTCGGGAAGCGTACACCGCCTCGATGCTTCCGGATACGGCTGCTGTCCGGACATGGCGAACGAATAGCACTTCCCTGTCCAACGGAGATGCGGTCTCACCGGGTACACGACATCAGATCGATCTTACGCCCGTCGGGGACGAACGTGCGGTGAAAACGCCGTTACACTGGACGATCCGACGGCGGGGATCCTGCCGGGAGTACGTCCGTGATTCCCTTTCGTTTTCCAAGATATCGACGATTCTCGACCGTTCGATTCGAGATGTTCCGTTAGATGTCGGCGACTCCGGACCACTCCGATTCAGTGATCCGTATTTGATCATCAACGACGTACAAACCGTTCAAAACGGAGCCTATCAGTACCATCCCGAGACTGGCTCGCTCGAACGCCTTCGAGCAGGAACGTTTCGCAGCGAGGCTGCTCACCTAGCCTTAGATCAGCAACTCGCAGCTGACGCCGCCCTTTGTCTGTTTTTCCTCGCCGACCTCGATGCTGTTACTGGATGTCTAGGTGACCGCGGTTACCGAGTTGCCCAACTCGAAGCGGCGATCACTGCCGGACGGCTCTACCTTGGGACGTACGCCCACCGGGACCTCGGGGGAACCGGTCTCACGTTTTACGACGACGAGATCACCGCCTTCTTCAGCCCACGAGCTAAAGGTCAAACGCCGATGTTCCTTTGGACGCTCGGTCGACCTGCTTGAGAACTACCTAACTCACCTAATTATTATTAATATAGATCCGAAAATTATTTTGGCAATGATCGACATCTGAATCATATGGATACTAGATGTCGATCGCTGAATCGTTTCATGAACAGCCACTGGGGTGGGTGGTGATGCACCGTCGCGGGCACATTGGGATCACGTTGTTGGGGCTTTCTCCGGTGTTGTATTTCCTGTTGCCCGATCGACCATTTCTTGCCTTATTGACACTCGGTGTGTTCGTTATCGAGCCGTTGCCGGACTACGACCAGCGGATCACGCGACTCGAACACCGCAAAACGAGTCATTCGTTGCTGACGGCCGGTATTATCGGTTGTCTGTGTGCGTGTTTTGGTTGGGTGGTCGGATCGTACGTGACCGTACCAGCCGCCGACTGGTTGTTGTCGATCGTCGCTAGCGAGGACACCCCTCTGGCGTGGGCTGCCACCCGGTTGGGAGCACTCGGTCCCCTGACGCTCGCATTCGTGGGGGTATGGGTTGGCACTGGAGGCGTATTGTTACACCTTGCTGGCGACATCATCACGGTGTCTGGTATCCAGCCATTGCTTCCGTTCTCTGAGAGAACGATCTCCGTATCATCGCTGTACGCAGACGATAAGACGGCAAACCTCGGGTTCTTTCTGCTCGGCTGGCTAGCAATCCTCGTCGTTTCGTTCGTCACCACTCCGCTTGGTGACGCCGTCCGTGCGATCGGCGGATTGGTCTTCGAAAGTGGGACATGACTCCTCGTTGTTTTTAGATCTGTTTCACTCCAGCTGGCTCGATCGTCCATGGCGCCGGTAACACTAACCGGATACGGAGAGAATCCGATCCATGGCGTATGATATCGAACGGTATCTTGCTATCCGGAGTGCTAGCAGGCCGTCGTTCGGTCCAAACGGACAGATTGCCTTTCTCATGGACACCACCGGCGTTTCACAGGTGTGGTGTCTCACCGAGCCACAGGGATGGCCTCAACAGCTCACGTTCCACACGGAGTCAGTCACGTTCGCATCGTTCTCACCGACGCGCGATGAACTCGTGTACGGCATGGACGACGGTGGCAACGAACGGTGGCAGCTATTTCGACTGTCGGATGATGGTAGCGAGGAGGTGAATCTCACCCGCCATCCCGATGCGATCCACCAGTGGGGTGGATGGAGCCACGACGGCGAGCACATCGCATTTACGGCCAATCGACGCTCACGAGACCGCTTCGATGGCTACGTCCAGCACCGCGCCAGCACGGACGCCGACCTCGTTATCGACGGATCGGATGCAGATCTCCTCTCCATCGTGGGTTGGAGTCCGGACGATGAACGTCTTCTCGCTCACGAAGTTCATTCGAACCGGAATCACGATCTTCACTGTTTCGATCGTTCCTCCGGTGAGACGAGACTGCTCACTGACCCAGACAGGGAAGTCCGATATCCGTCGGTCGCATGGGGTCCTGATGGAGAGGATATATATGCCACGACCGATTGGGCGACTGATACGCTCGAACTCGCGACGCTCGATCCGGAGACAGGCAAGGTAACCGTGGTGTATGAAGGAGGTAATTGGAACGTTTCCGATGTCCGTGTTGATCACGACTCACGGACGCTTGCTCTCGCCCGCAACGTCGAAGGATACTCTGATCTTTCGTTGTTCGAACTCGATTCAGACCAAGATCTACAGCCGCTTGTCACTCTCGACGGTCCTGATGGCGTGCTTTCGGGGCTGTCGTTCGGTCCCGACGGCGAACAGATCGCAGCTGCCATCTCGGCATCGACAGCGAACGCGAACGTTTTCGTCTTCGATCGGGGTGGAGCGTACACCCAGTGGACGGACGCTGCGACGGCGGGCATTCCACCAGAGACGTTTCGTATGCCTGAACTCGTCCGGTTTGACTCCTTCGATGGACTCGAGATCCCTGCGTTTCTCACGCTCCCCGAAAGAGACGACGGACCGTTTCCAGTCATCGTCGACATCCATGGCGGACCCGAAGCCCAACGCCGTCCATCGTTTCGTGCGCTCCGCCAATACTTCGTGGACAACGGATACGTGGTGTTCGAACCGAACGTTCGGGGTTCCTCAGGATACGGGCGAACGTACATGGATCTCGACAACGTGGAACGGCGAATGGACACCGTTAGGGACATCAAAGCAGGCGTCGAGTGGTTGACCGATCGCGAGGAAATCGACGCCTCCCGAGTGGTCGCTGTTGGGGGATCATACGGTGGATTCATGGTGCTTGCATCGCTCACCGAGTACCCGGAGCTGTGGGCCGCTGGCGTCGATATCGTCGGTATTGCCAATCTCGTTACGTTCCTCGAAAACACTGGGCCGTGGCGTCGTCAGCACCGCGAAGCCGAATATGGATCGCTACAGGAAACGGAGTTTCTCGAATCCATTTCTCCGATCAATTCGATCGAAAACATCACTGCTCCCCTTTTTGTCCTCCATGGCGAAAACGATCCTCGTGTTCCTGTAGAAGAGGCCGAACAGATCGCCAGTGAAGCGAGCGAACACGTTCCGACTGAAACGCTCATCTTCGAGGACGAAGGCCACGGGATCAGTAAGCTCGAGAACCGCATTACTGCCTACAGGCGCATTGTTTCGTTCCTCGATGAACACGTGTCTTGATACACGTTTCTCGCTTGTGGGCGTTCCAAAACCGATGCGCGATAACGCGGTAGCTCCTCGCTTTGTTTATCCATCAATTTTTATAAATAAAATTGTAATCATATCTGTCTGACGCTTCGTCTTCGTGTCCGACGTAGTCGAGATTAGTGGACAACGTTGAACTGTCCGATGCTTTTGTGGTGACTGTATCCAACCAGCCAGATGGCATTTCTGTGGCCTGTTCGTGGATATGTTCGTAGTAATTCTTGATCCACGCGAGTGCCGCGTCACTGTCGGCATGAAGTGCACCGACGACCGATTGATGGTCGTCGTAGACGAGAATCGAACCACCCAGTCCGGCGTCAGTCGTGCTCAGTATGAGACCGAACGGCGGCGGGGTCCCCGTGAATGTAGTGGCCGATCCAGCAGTGGCGGCGACCATCTCCGTGAGGAGCCTAGGAAACTCGTCGGTGAGCGTATCGGCTAACGTCGGGGTGGTGATGAGTTCGAGAGTCATTCCGTGTTGTACGACCCGGTGGTGACAGACGCTGAGAAACTGGGGTGTTGGAAGCGTCGGAAACACAGCACTGACCCGATCTGCGGTAACGAGGTGTTCGCGTAATCCTTCGAGGAGATGATACGGTACCGTCCGCTCCGCCCGTTCGATATTGATTCCAGCGAACAGCGCCGGGGGAAACACTTCGTCTGTCGGGAGGTAGTGGAGTAGATCACGTACAGCGAGGACGTCCTCTATCGCCTCACGTGTCACGCGATATCGAGTGGTGATCCACTCTCCGATGTCGGTTGTCGCGTACCCAGTAGCAGTTCGCTGGATGAGTCCAGCTTGTTCTAGCTCACGGACAGCCCGATCGACGGTAGAGCGCGCGTACGGTAGATCCGCGACGAGCGTGCGTTTTGTGCTCGCGGTTCGAGCGTATTCGAGGAACTCGATCCGGGTTGTAACTAACCTCACGGCATCAGCTCGAGTATCAACTGCGCTCCAGGAGGAACTGTCGGGGGGGAGGTGGCCCGCCACAGACCTGACTTCCGTCTCGAAGTCGCCGTAGATCTTCCCGACGAGACGGGCAAAAAGGGTCGGCTCGATCCGATCCGAATCGGGAACGATCAGCTCCCACTCTTTGAATGCTGAAAGAGCTCGATCGATGGTTGAGCGGGAAACCGATACTCTCTGGGTCAGCGTTGACGCGTCCGTCGGTCCCTCGATCACTCGTGACAGCACATTATTACGCTGATCCAAGAGTCTCACGAGGTTGGTGGCTGTGTGTTCCATTGGAGGATCGAACGAGTTGGCATATGATATGGATGTACTATATTTATATTTTTCTTAGTATTTATATACTAATGATAATAGGTGACTAGTTTCACGATCGGTTAGGTAACTATTCGCCTGCGATTAGTGCTCTTGTGGTGAACTAAACCACATGACAACCGACGAACCGGCTCGATCGATTGCATCGGACGAAAAAACACACACTGGCGCTTCACACAGTCGACGAGGCTTCCTCCGTACTGTGGGTGCCACAGGTCTCTTCGGAATGACCGCGATGACCGCGGTGACCGAGACAGCGAGCGCTACAGAGACAGGCCCTTCTGTCCACGAGAATCGATCTCACTCCCTCCCAGACGGTGACCGAATACGCGTCACCGAGTCATCCGAACCGTCCGGCGACATCGGGACGCAAGCTACTCGAAACAGGGTGACTATCGGAGGGATAGCTGACTTTACTTACTACACGCTTTATACCACTGGAGATGTCTACGGTGGAGATGGTAGTGGTAACGGAGTGGATTATATTTATCATTATCCTAATGGATTCAATTATAATGGACGGACGTATTACTACGCGGTCGACGGAGCGATATACGCCAACAACTACGACGTGTACAGGTTCTACGGATACGTAGCGATTCCGTCTGCTGAGGGCATCTCTTACAACATCGAGGATCTCTAACAGCGTTTTCGGACCAAAATTAGTGGCATCGATTCCTCATCAGCTTCTGCGGTTTCGTGGTGAATTTTGCTATGAGCGGTCAGCCATACGACAATCTAACATGGTTCACCGGAGCGCGCCGAGTAGTTCGTAGTCGTGATCGGGAGTGTACTGCCGGAACAGCAGGCTATTCGTGAGCACTGACACCGAGGAGAACGCCATGGCTCCTGCAGCGAGCGCCGGCTGAAGCAGTCCGAGCGAGGCGAGCGGAATCATCGCCGTATTGTACCCCAGTGCCCAGAAGAGGTTCTGTTTGATCTTCTGGAGTGATCCTTCCGAGATCCGGATCGCTTTCACCACGTCAAGCGGATCGTCGCGCATCAGTGTCACGTCGGCAGCCTCGATTGCGACGTCGGTTCCCGAACCGATTGCGGTTCCGACGGTAGCGGCCGCAAGCGCAGGTGCGTCGTTGACGCCATCACCGACCATCATCGCCCGATTATCGTTCGATTGCACGGCATCGACTGCATCGGCCTTATCCTCCGGCAGGACTCCGGCTTGGACGTTGTCCGGGTCGATTCCGATACGCGCTGCGACCGCGTGTGCGGTTCGTTCGTTGTCGCCAGTGATCATATGAACCTCGATCTCGCGCTCTTTGAGCACAGAGACGGCGTGCTTCGCGTTCTCTTTGACCGTATCGGCAACAGCGACGATACCGATGAGTTCACCGCTGGTCGTGCCAGCGGGCACGCGAGCGACGAGCATCGCGGTCTTTCCGTCCGCTTCGAGGCGTGTAAGGGTGTCCTCTGTGGGCGATGGATCGATCCCGTGCTCGCGCATGAGCTTACGATTGCCCACGAGCGTGTTCGTGCCGTCGACGGTCGCCCGGACGCCGTGGCCGGGAACGTTCTCGAACTCGGTCGGTTCAGTCGACTCGATGCCTTGCGCGTTCGCTTTTGCGACGATCGCTTGGGCAAGCGGATGTTCGGAGCCTCGTTCGGCGCTCGCTGCGATACGGAGCACCGTTTCTTCGTCGGGTTTCGGGTGGTCTTCGAGTGTTGCTCCGCCGTCCGAAACCAGATCAGGATTGGTCCGATCTATGGCGATGACGTCCGTCAGTTCCATCTCTCCTTTCGTCAGCGTTCCCGTCTTATCGAATACCACCGTATCGACATCTTTCGCGCGTTCGAGCACATCACCGCCTTTGAACAGCACGCCGTTTCGTGCACCGATCGAGGTGCCGACCATCGTCGCGGCTGGCGTTGCGAGTCCGAGTGCACACGGGCAGGCGATCAACACGGCCGACGCGAACACAACCACCGCAAACTCGAACAACGAAACGCTTCCCCCGGCGAGTGCGGGGCCACCGGCGACAAGTCCCCACAGGGGGAGTGTGTTCACTACACTCACAAGCAGTTCCGGAATGAGATACCAAGCGAGTCCCCACACCGTGGCGTTAGCGATCACGAGCGGAACGAAGTACGCCGAAATGCGATCAGCGAGGGTTTGAATGTCGGGTTGCCGGGACTGGGCCTCCTTGACTGTCTGAACGATCTGCTGGAGCGCCGTGTCACTGCCGACCTTCGTCGCCTCGACGATCAACACGCCGTTTTCGTTGATCGTCGAGCCGACGACCTCATCATCGACGGTCTTCTCGACCGGAACACTTTCTCCGGTGACCATCGATTCGTCGACCGCGCTTTGTCCGTCGATCACGACGCCGTCGGTCGGAATTTTTTCTCCTGGTCGAACCTTCATCCGATCACCGACACTGACCTCCTCGAGGGGGATTTCACGCTCGTCTCCGTCGTCGACGAGCGTCGCTGTGTCGGCTTCCATCTCAAGGAGTTGCTGGAGCGCTTCGCCGGCCTGTCCTTTCGAACGGGCTTCGAGATAGTTGCCTAACGTGATGAACACCAGGATCAACACCGCTGTATCGAAGTAAAGGCTCCCGGCAACCAGTTCTAACAGCACCGCAACCGAGTAGAGGTACGCGGTTGAGGAGCCGAGTGCGATCAACACGTCCATGTTGGCGGTCCGGTTGTTGACCAGTGCGTTGTAGGAGTTCTTATAGAACGGCCAGCCGAGCACGAACTGCACTGGAGTCGCCAGCAGGAACTCGATCCAGCCGAATTCGACCCCGAACACCGTCTCAGGGAGCACCCCACCGCCAAAGAGGAACGTCTCTATGAGGAACGCAAGCAGCGGAACAGAAAACGCCGTACCAAACAGCGTCAGACGCAACTGACGACGGATCTCATCGTGTTGGGCCGCATCCCGTTCGATCTCTCTATCGTCCCTGACGGGTGAGTAACCGGCGGCCTCGATGGCATCGTACAACTGCTCAGGGGTGACTTCCGCCGGATTGTACTCAACAGTCGCTTCCCCAGTCGCGTAGTTGACGTTCGCGGAGATCACACCGGATACGTCCGTGAGTGCGTTTTCGTTGGTCGTGGCGCAGTTTGCACACGACATATCGGTGATATCGATCGAAATCGAGGACTTTACTGCGCTGTATCCCGCGTCGTCGATCGTCTCATAGAGATCTCCGAGCGATGTCTTCGCCGTGTCGTATTCGACCCGTCCCTCGTCTGTAGCGGCGTTGATCGTCGCCTCGGCTACTCCATCAACCTCCTCCAACGCCTCTCTGATCGTCCGAGAACAGTTTGCACAGCTCATTCCCCGTATATCGAACTGTGCGGTGCGTGGTGCCATTGTGTTCAAGTAGGGGTTTCCCGTTCAATGCCCTTTCTGCTATGATAGTCGGTGGTGTTCCCGATCTCATACCGGTGTTCGATCATCACAACCGGACGAACTTCGAATTCCAAAGTAGGCCGTATCCGAACGCTTACTCGTTCGAACCGATCGGTGTTACTGACGATACGACCATGACTCACTCTCGCTGATCGACGGCGTCGGTGTCGACGGTCCCGTCACTGTCGCTTTCGAACGCGTCGGAATCGTTTCCTTCCGTCCCGAATACGAACGCTCCGGTGTCGCCAGGAATATCATCGGACGAACGTGCTGTTTCGTTCCCGTTGTCTCCTTCCACGCGGCTCTTTTCGTCCTCGTGGGCGGTTCGCAGCCACCACCACCCAACTCCTAGACCGAGACAGAGCAACCCGATGCCAACGAGAAAAAGTCCAAAACTGTTAGCGGGGATGCTGACGACCGGTACTTGTACCGGATCCATAGATATTGTACGGAACGGTCATACAATTGTATTGTGACTGGCGAGTGTTGCTCTTAATGATTGACAATTTCTGATTGCGATCGAAGCCGACTGTAGCGGTAGCTATATCGTCTAGGCGCATTTATTTACCATTATAATGGATAGTATACAACAAGAAAGTGGTTCGGATAGTCCTTTTTCTCAAACTAGCTGGCGTGGTCGTGGACGGGCCATCGCGGTCGGATTCGGATTAGTCGTCGCCGCCCTCCTGATCGGGGCGGTCCTTTCGAGCGGTCCCCTGTTAGTAGGCGAGGCTAGTTTCGCTGTTCTCACTGCAACGATCGTTCTATCGGAAGCCAGCTATGCTCTCACGGGATGGCTTTATCTCCAGAGATGGTTCAGTGAGACGGTGTCGCTTGAGATGCCGACACTCCGTGAGGCTGGGTGGGTAATCGTCAGCACGCTGCTAATGCTGGGCATTGCGACTCTCATCGGCGCAATCGCCACCACGTTCGACGTTCAGCTTGGTCGTCTCGATCAAGATCTCATAGCCGGTACTCCGACCATGGCGCTCGTGATGGTGGCACTTTCGTTCGTGCTCATCGCGCCAGCCGAGGAATATCTGTTCCGTGGCGTGATTCAGCGTCGATTGATGCGGAGTATGCGTTCTGACGTCGCTATTGTCACTGCTGCGTTTCTGTTCGTTATCCCCCACGCGATCGGCTATCTCGGGGGTGTACAGGGTGTCGTTCTTCTGAGTGCTGTTCCGTTTTTGCTTGCGATCATCATGGGCGTTCTCTACGAACGATTCGACAACTTGTCCGTTCCGATCCTCACTCACGGCTGTTACAACGCGACTCTGTTTGTTACCACGTACATAACGTTGGTTTGATCACTTGCCAACGACGCTGCCGGTACTCGGTCGGATGATCCCGAGTTCGCCACGTTCATACGATGTTCGTCCCATCGTTGAGACGGATGCAGTCTGTCGGTGACGTACTCAAACAACAGCTCGTGAGAACCGGGCGACTGTTGGGTGACGGACGAGGATGGACGTTGCTCGTCGTGGCTGCTGGATGGCTCTCGATCCTTGGGGGTCGATACCTTTTTCCGGTGGTGCTGCCACAGGTCAGACGGTTTTTCGGCGTCAATAACGCGGCAGCTGGGACGGCGATCACGGTGCTCTGGGCGGGCTATGCACTGATGCAGTTTCCGGCTGGCGCTCTGACTGATCGGCTTGGCGAACGACGACTCCTCACAGGGAGTCTCCTGATCGGAGCGACAGCGATCGTGGCGGTCAGTTTCGCGCCAACGTTCTGGCTGTTCGTCGTCGGCTGTGGGCTGTTCGGTCTCGGAACCGGACTGTACGGTCCCGCTCGCGGGATCGTCATCTCGAGGAAGTTCGGTGAACACGACGGAACCGCGATCGGCGTTGTGCTCGCCACCGGCTCGATCGGTTCGGCGACGATCCCATTGCTTGCTAGCCGATTCGTCGACTCCATCGGCTGGCAACCCACCGTCGGAATGCTCGTCGTGCCGTTTCTGCTCGTCGGGATCGGTGTGTGGGTCGTCGTATCACAACCTCCTACTGATCCGGACGGAAGCGGATCGTCCCTGAAGCTCCTCGAAACAGTCCGTACGGCTGTTACGCGGCGTGCAGTTGCGATCGCCACGACCGCTGTCACGCTCATGTTGTTCGTGGTGCAAGGACTGACGGCGTTTCTTCCGACGTATCTCGTAATGGTAAAGGGACTCGAACAGACGACCGCTGCCGGGCTGTTCTCGCTGTTTTTCTTGAGTGGTGCGGTCTGTCAGTCGCTCGCAGGAAACGCAGCCGATCGGTTCGGCAGTCCGACGGTGCTGATGAGCGTTGCTGGTGTGAGCGTCGTGCCGTTGCTCGCGTTGCCGTTCGTCGAGGGACCCGTCCCGTTGGGCGTGGTGACCGTGCTTCTGGGCTCTCGATTGGCGATCAATCCCGTCAGTAACGCCTACATCATCGCCGTGCTCCCAGATGCTGTTCAAGGAACGGCGTGGGGATTTCTTCGTACGAGTTTTTTCCTCCTTGCTGCAACCGGATCAACTGTCGTCGGAGCGCTGTTCGATGCGCAGTTGGCGAACACCGCGATCGTCGGTCTCGCTGTACTCACTGCCGTCGCCACCGGTCTGTACGTGTTCCTTCCCGTCCGAACCGCTGTCGACTCAGGGAGTACGTAACATCCGGCTAGCGAGCGATCGATACAGCGCGTTCACGCGCTCGATAACAGCTTTTTCATCATCCACACGACACGGTCCGAAGCCGTGTCGATATCCTTTAGAGCGCACCCCACAAACGGAGGAGCATCCGGCGTTGCTCACTCTTTGGTGATCAATGAACTGATATCACGGATACGATCGATTCGTTATCCGAACGGTCGTAGCATGTGATCCCAATCCTTTTCAGCCGTTTGCGCATTTTGGTCGATAACCTTGAATCGCCGAATCCAGATTGTAAGGACACTAGCAAGACAGGGGTACAACGCCGACCGAGAGGCTGTAACGCTCCTTACGTCGTCGGAGTCACCGACGCACGTGATCGAAACGATGGCTGACCACCTCCCGGAGGACACGCTCCGAGTCACCGCCGACAACGTACAGGATGCACTCGACAGACTAGGGGGCGAAATCGAAACGTCAGAGCCTATCACCGTCGATCCAAGTAACGTTCCGACACCACAGGAATCGACCGCTACTGGGGAGACCGACCAGACGGGCGTAATCGACTCCGAGTCACCCGACCCGGAACCGACGAGGGAGACATCCAGTTCGACCGATCACCACCGTTCGACACACCGTGAACGTGGGTCTCTGACGATCACGGGAGACGTCACCGATGAGAGCACTGGAACCGGAACGTATGAGACGTTCGTTCAGACGTTTCAAGACCGGTACCAACGTCTCTCCGGGCAGTTACGTGGACGGTTGAACCATCGGCCAGCAGAGACATTAGCGGAGATGCCGGGTCAGAACGAGGCAGAGATGATCGGTTTGGTGAACGACATCCAGTCGACGAAAAACGGCCACTGGCTGATCGAACTCGAAGACACCACCGGGACGTTCAGTTGCCTCGTGATGAAAGACCGGGAGATCGCGGACACCGTAGATGAACTGTGTTTCGATGAGTGTATCGGCGTGGCGGGAACGTTGTCGAACGACGGCGAGATCCTCTTCGTAGACAGTATTCACTTCCCGGACATTCCCCACACGTACCGACCATCGACGGCCGATCGACACGTTCGGGCCGCGCTCATCTCTGACGTTCACGTCGGCAGTCAGGAGTTTCATGCGGCGGCTTGGGAGCAGTTTACCGACTGGCTTCACACCGAGGAGGCCGAACGCGTCGAGTATCTGCTCATCGCGGGTGATATGGTTGAGGGGGTCGGCGTGTATCCCGAACAAGACGACGAGCTGTCGATCGTCGACATCTACGAACAGTACGAACGATTTTCGGAGCTGCTGAAGGCGGTGCCCGGCGACATGGAGATCGTCATGATCCCGGGTAATCACGACGCTGTTCGACTGGCCGAACCACAACCGGCGTTCGACGAGGAACTTCGGGACATCATGCGCGCCCACGATGCCCACATCACGGGGAACCCCTCCACGGTTACGATCGAGGGCGTATCCGTGTTGCTGTACCACGGCGTTTCTCTCTATGAAGTCATTATCGACACGCCCGGCCTAGATCTAGAACATCCCGCAGAGGCGATGTGCAATCTCCTCAAGAAACGTCACGTCGCGCCCCAATACGGCGGGCAGCTCCGACTCGCACCCGAAGAGCGAGATTATCTCGTGATCGACGAGATCCCCGACGTGTTCCACACCGGCCATCTCCACAAGTTCGGCTGTGACTCGTACAACAACGTTTTGGCCGTCAATTCGGGCTGCTGGCAGAAACAAACGTCATATCAGCGCTCACAGGGGATCGATCCGGACGTCGGTTACGCCCCGATCCTTGATCTCGACACCCACGAGATGACGATCCGGAAGTTCACCGTTTGAGATGGCAACTATTGGCGTCGGAGTGCGAACCCCGCTGTCACGAAGAGGGCGATCACAGCGCCACCACCCGTGAAGCCGGGGCCAAACAGGCTGGTTAGATCCTCATTGTCTTCATCGGAGTTGTTTGTTGTATCCGTATTGGCTCCGGTTTCCGTCCCTGCTTCGGTTGTGGTATCACCGTCTGATTCGCTGGAACTCGTCGCCTCCGGTGAAACATCGCCATCAGTGGCTGGTGGTTCGGATTGTTGCACGGGCATGTCGCCAGTGAATTGTATTGTGTACTTGTCCCCAGATTCTGCCACTTCACCGACAACTTTCGATGTTATTTTGATGTAGTGCGTACCGGTCCGTTCGATCGGAATCACTACTTGGTGCCTCGTATCTTCTCTCTTGAATGTCTCCATATGAGAAAAGTCGTCATCATCGGGCAGATAAAATTTGAACAGTTCACTCGTCGATTTGTCGGGTTTGGTGATCACGAGTGAAACGTTCTCGCCTTCAGTAGCCTGGAACGAATACCAATCAGTATCATCTGGAGAACTGATTTTGCCACTGATCTGTTCCCCGCTAATAGCTTGTGCCTTTCCTCGTTCATCGTTAGGCTCACTCTCTTGTTGCGTTCCCGTTACTGGTTTTGTTGGTTGCTTTTTCGGTGGAGCCTTTTTTGCTGGCGAATAAATAGTGTATGGTGTGTTATATGAATCCATGTTTATTTCTTCTACCTTAATAAAATAGTTGCCAGTTTGCGACGCTGTAGCTGAGACCTCAATTTTTCCAATTCCGTCATAGCCAGTCTCATTGCTGATTTCCGACCCGTTCGGCGCGTAAAGCGTCATCTTCAATCCCGGCTCTCGCAGTGATTTTGTGAGCGCGAACGAAGCGGTCTCACCCTTGGTGAACCCCTTTGAGAACCAATCGATGTCGCCCTGTTGAGTGATCTCACCGGTGACGGACGTTCCTTTGATCGCCGTTGCGGCCTCTCGGGCGTCGTTCGGCTCGTCTTCTCCCTGGTCCTGAGCGACCGCTCCCAAGGGAATGACCATCCCGGCGGCTACCAGCACCACCAACACGGCGACGCCGACACGCAAATACACTGTGCGTTTCATATGACTACCTGTTGCGATCAGTCTTTGTGAGAAATGCTTTCCGATTCGTATAAGAGACGGAACTATCGCGTCGGGTGCTATGTTCCTATTACGTCCGTGCTTTTCTCGCGCCGTTCATGGCCTGTCGTGGAGCAGAAGCCCATTCGACTGACGGACACGCAGCGCTTTTTACGGATGACCGGATAACTCCACCAATGGCCCCCGTCGACTACCGATGTCCTTGTGGTGCCACGCTACGATTCAAACAGGATCTCACGAAGGAAGGCGCGATCCGGCCCACGTGGAAATGCAAAGACTGTGGAACGCCAGTTCCCGGACAGACCGCAGAACAACTCAGGCACCAACACCCTTCTTGAACGGTGCGACCTTGATTTGTGCGTTCGTCCCCCCAACACGGATGAGAGCTGAGCCACCAGCTTGCTTTGTATGTCATCTCACACGTCGGTACGCCTTGCTGAGCACACGTGGACAGAGATCGAAACGGCCCTCGAAGACGGAACGCGGACGGTGATTGTGGCGATCGGGTCGGTCGAACAACACGGACCACATCTTCCGCTGGTCATGGATACGCTCGCCGGCGATGAGCTTTCCCGACGCATCGCCCAGAAGCTTGGTGATGCGCTAGCTGCTCCTACTATACGTCCCGGCTGTTCGAGCCACCACATGGAGTTTCCCGGAACGATCACGATCCCGGCGTCGACGTTGATGGAACTGATACGCGCACACTGTCAGTCGTTGGACGAACACGGCTTCGAGTACATCGTTCTCGTTCCGACCCACGGCGGGAACTTCGCCCCGACGAACACCGTTGCTCCTGAGATCGCCCGCGACATCGACGCCACCGTGATCACCCTCGCGGATCTTGAGGAACTCATGGAGCTACAGAACGAGGGCCTCAGAACAGCTGGCGTCGACTACCAGGAGTCGTCCATCCATGCGGGTGCCGTTGAAACCTCAGAAGTACTGGCCATCAACGAGGACCACGTTCGAACCGACGAGTACGAAGTTGGCGTTGAGGGCGCTATCTCCCCATCACGGCTGCTTAGTCGGGGGTTCAAATCGATCACGGAAAACGGCGTCCTCGGTGACCCACGAAAGGCGACACGGAAAGCCGGTGAAGAGATCCTCGAAACGGTTGCAACTGCCTACGCGGAGCAGATCGAAGCCGAACGCGACGCCGTCTAAGCATCAATCGGACGACGCAGTCCCGACGATCCGCTGAAAGCGTTCGGGAGCGAGGTTCCGCCCCGAGATGGGAAACACCACTGTTTTCCCGCGAAGCTCCTCCTGAAGTTGGCCCATTCCGGCGAGACTCGTCGCAGACGCTCCTTCCGCGACGATCGTTTCTTCGAAGAACAGCTCTCGGATCCCGCGTTCGATGGCTGATTCGCTCACGAGTTGGAACTCGTCCAACTGATCTCGCAACACGGATGTGGTGAGATAGAACGGCACTCGCGTCGCGATGCCTTCGGCGAACGTCTCCATCCGTTCGGCGGGTTGGAGATGACCTTCCTTCCAGGCGCGATACATCGCCGGTGCGGCCTCCGATTGCACACCGACCACCGTGGCATCCGAGAGCGCGCCGACGGTGAGACAGTACCCCGCGGCACTCGAACCGCCCCCCACTGGACAGAACAGGTAGTCGATGTCGGGAAGTGTCTCGACGATTTCGAGACCAGCTGTTCCGACGCCAGCGACGAGTGACGGTTCGTTCGCCGAATGTACGTACCGATATCCCTGTTCGGTAGCCATCGTTTCGGCGTGCTCGCGGGCGTCATCAAACGTCCTCCCGTGGAACACGACGGTGGCCCCGTATCGTTCCATTGCCCTCACTTTCGACGTGTTGGCGTCCTCAGGAACCACGATGGTGACAGGAACGTCGAACACGCGGCCGGCATACGCGATCGATTGGCCGTGATTACCCGTGCTGGCAGCGATCACGCCCGGATCGTGGAACTCCGGGGCCAACTGTGAGATCAGCCTGACGCCGCCACGCACCTTGAACGCGCCGGTCGGCAGTGTGTCCTCGCGTTTCAGATACACGTCGGCGTCGAACTCGGCAGATAACGCCTCGCTCCGGATGAGTGGTGTTTGAGGCAGTTGCTCTTCGACGACCCGACGAGCACGGATCACGTCGGCCGTCGTTGGTGGCGTTCGGTCGTGGTAGGGAAACAGCGTCGTTTCGTCGGGCGAATCGACCGGTTCGTACATAGCAATGCGGTGGGCGGGATGGACAGTAAACGATTCGGGTGGCAAGGCCGTCCGGTATCCGGTTACTGTAGCACGTGAAAGGAGAACGAAGAGTATGGCTACCACGGACGGGTGGAACGAATTCACGTAGCCTCTAAACAAGGTGCTGCAGTGACCTCCGTCGACAAGGCAGTGGCTGTTTCTCGGCGAGGAATCCGTGGTGATCGGTATCTTCGAGGAGATGGTACGTTCTCGGATCGATCCGGCTGTGATATCACATTTATCGAGACCAGTACCCTTGCTAACGTGCAACAGGAGCACGACATCGATTTGTCGCCCGGAAGTCACGCCAAAACGTTACGACACGCGGGATTGATCCTGCTTCTCTCGTGGGTGATCGCTTCCAGGTCGGTGCCGCTATCTGTAACGGTATCGAGCGGTGGAAACCTGTGCGTACTTAGAGCAGCATCTCGATCTGTCCGGCCTCCGAGACGCTCTTATTCGCCGGGGTGGCCTTCGAGCGACGATCATTGAAAGCGGAACCATCTCAGTCGGCAATGCCGTTTCCCCCGAATGAGTCCTTCTCTGATGCAGCAGGATGTCGTACTGTTAATTCACTGTGAACACATCTGTAACAGTACGTAAATTCTAAACTGTGTATACGCTTTTCACAGTTCACACTGCACACCGGACTACGGCTGTTCGAACGTTCGGACGGTACTAACGGTGTTCGAAGTTAGTACTGTCTAAACAGTGTACGCGGTAGAATTAGGGGAGGTCCTCTACAGCGTCTGGGTCTAGATCGCGTGCTTCGAGGACGAGCTCGGTTACTTTTTGTGGGTGTTCGTAGGCGAAACGGACCATCGCGTCGTGGGCTTCTCGAACCTCGAAATCGTCGTGGCCCAGCGCGATCAAGTCGTTCTCGACGCTGTTGCACAACACCTTGATGAGTCGTGCAGTCTCTTCGTTCGGATAGATCGAGAGTTTCTGGCTCGTTTGAGCGGTAAACGCCGGCCCAGCGGTATTCTCCGAATCTGTCGTCTCTGTCTCCGAGTCAGTCGACGATTCGTCTGTTGGGGTTTCGATCTCGTCTTTAGAGGCCTGCTCGTCAGTTTCTTCCTGTTCGCTTGCTCCCTCTTTTACTTGGTCCAACTGGTTCCGTAGATTGCTGCTGTCCATATTATGCACGCTCCGCGACGATTTCTGCCAGGGTATCGAAATGTTTGATCTGATCGCACGATGAGTCGTACTGCGCTACCGGTTTGTTATCGGAGAACGAATCCGATAGGGCATCACGTTCACGAATACCCGGAAGCGGGATATCTCCCCGGCCTTGGTTGTCGATCTGTTCCCACTGTTCGTCAGTGATTCGCGCGTACGGCGGCAGATAATCGACCCAGTTCTCGTTGAGGTCTTCGAGCAAACGGCGATCCGGTTTCTTCGGTCGGATCGATTCACTCAACATGTTCGGTGTGATCGCAAGGATATCAGCTGCGCCGTTAGTTGCTTCGATGATCGGGAGCAGTTGTGATTCCATGATGCGTTCGAGACCGCTGATACTACCCTGACCAGGGATGACCGGAACGATGAAACTCTGGGCAGCCACGAGCGCATTGTCAGCCACTTTCGAGGGATCACCGGGCGTATCTAAAACGACGTACTCATGCCCATCCTCACGTAACGGATCGACGATCTTGTTTTTGAGAATGACGTCAGCGTTCATCTGATTTTTCATCCGATCGTTGATAGTCGACATCTCTGCAGAGCTGGGTACCACGCTGAATCCCCACTCCGTCTCGATGAGGAGTTCGGATGGGTGTGCATCTCTGAAAATGACGTTTTCGAGCTGTCCGTTTTCGCTGTACGCCTTCCCGAATCCGAGAAATTCCGTTCCGTGACCGTTCTTATCGACATCGACGTACACCGTTTTTCCGTGATTCTCCTGAAGACGGTGTGCAAGATTGATTGCGATCGTCGATTTTCCCATTCCACCTTTCAAAATACATACTGCAACGACGCCGTTTTGTGATGTTTGTGGTTCCATATGCATTAAAAACTGTGTGAACTGTCTGTACTGTATACGAGTTCCATTGATACTGTACAGACGGTCTATGACGTTAACACATCATAATAATCCCGGTTTACTACGCTTATCACTACTATACAAACAGTAATAACGGTGGACACAGTTCTAACTGTATATGCTGTTGTCCCTATCATGGTCGGACGAACACACCCACACTGGGGGTTCTATACCGTCTACACTGTACTTACTGTACAACAAGTAGGTGTCCTCTGGAGTTACAGTACCCGATTACTTCTCTTAGCCTCCAGACAGTAATCGCTGTTTCTACAGTGTTCACTGTTCTCACTGTGTAGAGTCCCTATTTGTTACAGTGGATACACAGTATGAGAAGTTCTATTGCTGTGAATCCAGCTTTTGCATCTCTCAGCACTACATCTGATACCTTACGAACTGTTTGTACTGTTGTTACAGGATACACTGTATACGCTGTGAAGTCGGATCATATTTGACTAG